>NZ_JBQKJL010000003.1:0-237325 GCF_052117285.1 Lawsonibacter sp. LCP25S3_E2 | reverse complement strand
TCTCGGACATGGTTTGCTGTCTCCTTTCGAATGGTGTGTCGCGACTTCATTCTACCAGAGATCTGCAAACCATGTCTTTTTTGTTTTTGCGAAACTTATTCTACCTGACCGCGGATTTATTATGCAAGAGTAAAAGAATATCTGAACACTCAAGAAATCGCTTGACTCTGCTGTAAATACGAAACCTCAAAGTCATAAAACCCTCAGGTCTGCAATTTTTACTTTGTTGCAGGTCTGTTTTGTTATGCTCATTTTCAGATATCCGATTTTTCATTTTGGGGCTTGACACCTATTAGCAGGTTTGCGCGCATGTGCGCGTAGTATTGTGAATTCCTGATAGCTTATGTTACCGAAAATTTTTGCATTCCTATGCCCGGCAACGAGGTGCAGTTGAAATCCGACAGAAAATGTGTGATAATATTTCTGTCTATATTTTCTGTTCAGCGTGAAAAGGAGGTGTTTACCGTGCGGGATGGGAAATACATTACGATCATGTCAGACAGAACACAGCTTGTACTGAATGCCAGCACGATTCTATATGTCCTGATGATTGATAAAACTGCCGAGATCCATGTGTCCGGCGGGAAGATATACAAAACGCGGATGAAGATCAGTGATCTGGAAGAAGCACTGGGGGACAATTTCCTCAAAGTCCACCGGGGCTGTTTGGTGTCCGCCAGAGCCATCCATGACATCACCGACCACATTGATCTCAACAACGGCGAATCCTTGATCTATACACTCCGAAAGAAAAAGCAGATCATCGCTCAGTTCCAGGCGGCTCAAAAACGTCTCATCAGCAGTTTTGCCCAAGACGAAGTCCCCTCCACTGAGGAGGAATACCGGAGCCATTACCACAGCTTCGAGGCTATGCCCTTTGCGTTTACGGACATCGAAATGATCTTTGATGAGAAGCGCCGGGCGGTGGACTGGGTCTTCCGCTATGGAAACCCTGCTCTGGCAAAGCTGGAAGGACTGCCGCTTAAAACGCTCATCGGCAGCTCCTTCGGCAGCCTGTTTTCCAATATGGATGCCAAATGGCTGCGCCTATACGAGCGCGCCGCTCTATATGGGGAAAGACTGGAGGTCATGGATTACAGTCCGGAGATCGGCGCGTGGCTGCAGGTGATCTGTTTTCCCACCTTCCAAGGTCACTGCGGGTGCATCCTGTTCGACCTCTCAGACATCGCATATACCAAAATCAGCAGGCAAGGTAGTCAGGCAATGATGCGCTATTTCGACAAGTCACAGGAGATGACCGATAGTCTGTAGCCGCTCCATATCCGAATCGCCGTCCACGTGTGTCCATTTCCATGGACAGACATGGGCGGCGTTTTTTTGCTGTCGTTTCACGCCTCTTAAACGTCGCTTCACGCCAAGTCGATTGAAAGGAGCGAGAGCAGCCCTTATAATATTTCTGTTTAACCTTTGCAAGCCGAAAAGACAGAGCTTGCCTTGCCATGCCGGCAAGAAAATTTTGACAGAAAGGATAGGAGAATATGAAAAGAAAACGAAGAATACTTAGCCTGCTGCTTAGCGGCGCAATGCTGTTTTCCCTCTGTACCCCAACGGTCTTTGCCGAGACGCCGACACAGGACAGGGGGCAGACCATTACGGAAACGGGCGGTTTATGCGAACACCACGCCGAACATACGGAGGATTGCGGCTATTCCCCCGCAGCCGAGGGGACGCCCTGCGGATATGTCTGCGAGCTATGCGGCGCGGGAGATAATACCCCGTCCAATGCGAAGGCTGTCACGGTGGCAAGCGTACAGGCCATGATCGACGCTTTACCGAACGCAGAAGAAATCACTGAAGATAACGCCGAAGATGTCAAGGCGCAGCTTGACGCCATAGACGAGGCGAAGGAGAAACTCTCCGACGAGGAAATAGATGAGCTGGATTTTACCCGGTATGCGGAAGCTGCCGCTGCATTGGGGGCGCTGGCTGCGCCAATGCTATTGGCTAATGATTCGCCTAACGAGCAGTTTTCCCTCACTCCCGGCAGCAGATATTATTTTGACCTCTCCGGCGCAAACATCCCCGAAACGGCAAACGGCAGCCTGCCGGACAGCACCCTGCACTATGTTCCCTTTACTTATGCCGGAACGGTGGACGCCTACAAGCTCATGTCTGCGACGGCAACCACCGAGGAGTATGCACAGCAGAGCAAATACGCCCACAGCCTGTTTATTGCGGACTACAATGTAACGCATACGGTAAGCTGGGATGACCTGAACAACGAAGGGTTGATTTTCGGCAAGGGCTATGTCGCCGGCGGCGTGGACTATACCCTGCGTGCGCCGTCTGCGGGAAGTAACTTTACTGGCTCTGATGACAGTGAGCGCGGCACGCCCCAAAGCAACGAATGGGATAAGATTTTAGACAAAGACAGTGGCTATATCAAAAACTTGTCAGATATGTATTCCTGGGGACAGGACACCGCTACTACTAATGAGTCGTTCCGCGCGATTCGCGGGTACAATTCGGCCCGCACCTGGTACGACAACCCTGCTACGTACCAGATCGCGAACCTCGGTTTCCGCCCCGTCCTTGAAGTCCTGAACCCTGGCACACTGGGCTCTGACGGGCTGGAGGTCGTTACCCTTGACCTGAACGGCGGAACGCTCGGCGGTAGCTCCGATGCTATTCAAATCATCGTGAAAAACGGCAGCGAGTTTACCGCACCTGCGTCCGATGGTCTGAACCGCCCGAACGGAGATACGGGCAGTTACTTCGTGTGGCTTGGAAGCAACGGCAAGCTCTACGCCCCCGGTGCCAGTGTTCCGGCGGACGTTACCAAGCTCACGGCGCAGTTTGCTTTATCAGAGCAGTTTTCCCTCACCCCCGGCGGCAGATATTATTTTGACCTTTCGGCGATGAATATTCCCGGAACGGCAAACGGCAATCTGCCGGACAGCGCCCTGCACTATGTTCCCTTTACTTATGCCGGAACGATAGAAGCCTACAAGCTCACGTCTGCGACGGCGACCACCGAGGCGTATGCACAGCGGGAAAAATATCCCCACAGCCTGTTTGTGGCGGACTATGTCGTAACGAATGATGTAAGCTGGAATACCCTGAATGAGAAGAATCTGATTTTTGGAAAGAGCTATACCAGCGGCGGCGTGGACTATAACCTGCGCGCACCGTCTGCTGGAAGTAACTCTACAGGTTCGGGCGATTCCCAACGCGGCGTGCCCCAAAGCAATGAATGGGACACGATGCTGAACAAGGACGACGAATATATCCAAAACTGGAATGAAATGTTTTCGTGGGGACAGGATACTTTTTCTGGCGACGCGTCGTACCGCGCGCGCCGTGGGTACAGATCGGCCCGCTACTGGGATTACCTCACTGCTACGGACCAGTACGTGGACGTCGGTTTCCGCCCCGTGCTTGAAATCCTGAACGCTGACACCCTGAACTCTGACGGACTGAAGGTCGTTACCCTTGACCTTGGCGGCGGAACGCTCGGCGGTAGCTCCGAGGATATTCAAATCATCGTGAAAAACGGCAGCACATTTACCGCCCCCGCATCCGATGGCTTGACCCGCCCCGATGGAGATACGGGCAGTTACTTCGTGTGGCTTGGAAGCAACGGCAAGCTCTACGCCCCCGGTGCCAGTGTTCCGGCGGACGTTACCAAGCTCACGGCGCAGTTTGCTTTATCAGAGCAGTTTTCCCTCACTCCCGGCGTCAGATATTATTTTGACCTTTCGGCGATGAATATTCCCGGAAGGGCAAACGGCAGTCTGCCGGACAGCACCCTGCACTATGTTCCCTTTACTTATGCCGGAACAATAGAAGCCTACAAGCTCACGTCTGCGACGGCAACCACCGAGGAGGATGCACAGCAGAACAAATACGCCCACAGCCTGTTTGTGGCGGACTATGCCGTAACGCATACGGTAAGCTGGAATGACTTAAATACTGCGAGTCTGATTTTCGGTAAAAATTATGCCAGCGGCGGCGTGGACTATACCCTGTGTGCGCCGTCTGTGGGAAGTGGTTCTACAGGTTCGGGCGATTCCGAAC
This sequence comes from Lawsonibacter sp. LCP25S3_E2, assembly GCF_052117285.1. NCBI lineage: Bacteria > Bacillati > Bacillota > Clostridia > Eubacteriales > Oscillospiraceae > Lawsonibacter > Lawsonibacter sp. LCP25S3_E2. The sequence continues at coordinate 233,287 of NZ_JBQKJL010000003.1, read as the reverse complement.
GCATCGTGCCCCAAAGCAATGAATGGGACACGATGCTGAACAAGGACGACGAATATATCCAAAACTGGAATGAAATGTTTTCGTGGGGACAGGATACTTTTTCTGGCAACGCGTCGTATCGCGCGCGCCGTGGGTACCGTTCGGCCCGCTACTGGGATTACCTCACTGCTACGGACCAGTACGCGGACGTCGGTTTCCGCCCCGTGCTTGAAGTCCTGAACCCTGACACACTGGGCTCTGACGGGCTGACGACCGTCACGCTGGACCTGAACGGCGGCCATGTGGGACGTGATGCTACTGCTGTTACTGTCAATTTGGCGGTGAAATCCAGCGGGACATACACCGCTCCCAGCAGCGACGGCCTGACCCGCCCCACCGGGAACGACGGCGCCTACTTCAAGTGGCAGGACAGCAGCGGCAACTTCTACGAGCCGGGCGGCACTGTCCCCGCCGACGTGACCCGCCTGACTGCCCGGTGGGAAAAGGATGTTCCCACGCTGACCGCCCCCACCGCAAACACTCTGGTCTATAACGGCAGTGCGCAGGCGCTGGTCACCGCCGGTACTACAGCGGACGGCACCATGCAGTACAGTCTGAATAATGCAGACTGGAGCGACAGTGTTCCCACCGGCAAGGATGCCAAAACATATACTGTTTATTACAAGGTCGTGGGTGACAGCAACCACACCGACAGCGTGCCGGCTTCGGTCAGCGTCACCATCGCGCCCAGGTCCATTGCGGACGCTTCGGTCACGCTGGGTGAATCGCTGACCTACAACGGCTCCAGCCAGACCCAGACGGTTACCGTGAAGCTTGGTGAAGTGGATATCACCAGCTCCTGCAACGTGTCCAACAATGTGCAGACCAACGCCGACAGCTACACCCTGACGGTCACGGCCAAGGACAATTCCAACTACACCGGCAGCGTGACCAAGGACTTCACCATCGCCAAAAAGTCCATCACGCCCACCATTGCAGTGAGCGGAACCTATACCTTCACCGGCAGCGCCATCACGCCCGCCTTCACGGTGAAGGACGGCGACACCGCTCTGACCGACAGTGATTATACCGCCGTTCTCGCCGACAACATCAATGCCGGCACCGGCAAGATCACGGTCACGGAAAAGACGACCGGAAACTACACCTTCAGCGAAGCGCAGCAGAGCTTTACCATCGGCAAGGCCGCCGCGCCGATGCTGAACAAAATTTCTGTCGAGCAGAAGTACACCGTGAACACCCAGCAGAGCAAAGACATCGGCCGCGCGGGCATGCCTGCCGACGCCGGCACCCTGACCTATACCAAAGGAACCATGTCCTGTGGTGATGTCGTTTCTATAACCGACTGGGATGTGGATAACACCGGAAAAGTGACCTACACCCTGTCCAGCAGCATGCCCAGCCGCGCGACCCTGCGGGTGGTCATCTCCTCCGACAACTATGAGAACGCCACCGTCGAGGTCAATATCGAACTGACGGAAAAGGATGTTCCCACGGTCAGCGCCAACGACATCACCGTGGCCTATACCGGCTCCGCTGTTCCGGACAGCGCCATTACCGGCACCGCCAGCGTGGAAGGCAGTTGGAGCTTCAAGAACGCGGCTCCCGTGAATGTTGCGGACAGCAGCGACAGCGTGACCGTGGTGTTCACCCCCGCGGACACGAACACCTATGAAACGGTTGAGGATATCATCAAGGTGACCATCAACAAGGCCACCCCCACCGGCACTCCCGCTTACACCGCCATCACCTCCTCCGGCAAGACCCTGGCGGACGCAGCTCTGGCCGTGGGCAGCATTACCCCCGCCGACGGTTCCATCGCGTGGGACGTTGCCGATGACACCGTTGTAACAGCTAACACCGCCTACAACTGGACTTATACTCCCACTGACGGGGACAACTACAACAATCTGACCGGAAGCATTACGCCCTATGTGGTGTCCTACTCCGGCGGCGGCTCTACCGGCGGTGGTTCTTCCTCCGGCGGCGGCTCCAGCAGCTCCACGGTTGTAGAGCGTCCGGATCAGACCAAACCGGACATCCCGACCACCAGCCAGACCAAGCCGGCAACACCGGATAAAAACGGAAATACCAGCATTGACGGCAACGCCGTACAGGACGCGATCAACAAGGCCACCGCTGACGCGAAGAAAAATGGAACCACCGCAAACGGCATTGCTGTGGTGGTTCCTGTAAAGATGGATGCCAAACTGAAGGATGTACAGATTACCCTGAAAGCGGACACGCTGGATAAGCTGGTGTCCTCCAATGTCAAGCAGTTCACCATCGACACCGATCGTATGGCAGACTTTGACTTCACACTGGATACCCTCAAGGAGCTAAACCGCCAGACCAGCGGCGAACTGATTTTGAAGATCAAAAAAACGGTTGTTTCCTATCAGGAAGCCAAGAAAGCCATAGGAAGCCGTCCGGTCTATGACATCACACCTGAGTGTGTTAAGGACGGCAAGAAAACTGCTGTCAATCTAAATGGAGAGACCATCAGCGTTGCCATCCCTTATGCTCCGGCGAAGAATGAGAAGACCGGAAATCTGTATGCAGTCTATGTGGACAAGACCGGAAAGGTGGAATGGCTGACCAAATCCAGCTATGACGCAGACCAGAAAGCCGTAATCTTTGAAGCGGCACATTTCAGTATCTATGGTGTGGGCTACAAGAACCCAGTTCCGAACTTCACCGACATCAATGGTCATTGGGCTAAGGAACATATCCTGTTTACGGTCAGCCGCGGGCTGTTCTCCGGCACAAGCAAAACCACCTTTAGTCCGAACACCACCCTGACACGGGGAATGTTTGTCACTGCCCTTGGGCGTCTGGCAGGAATCAATCCGGCAGATTACAAAAACGGGAAATTTACTGATGTGAAAACCGACGCCTACTACGCTCCCTATGTCAACTGGGCGGCAAGCAAGGGCATTGTGAATGGCACCGGTGCTACCACTTTCGCCCCGGATAACAAAATCACCCGTGAGCAGATGGCAGTGATTATGAAGAACTACGCCGATAAGATGGGCTATTCTATCCCGAAAATGCTGGAGGCTGTGACCTTTGCCGACAACGCGCAGATTTCCTTCTGGGCAAAGAATGCGGTCAAGACGATGCAGCAGGCAGGCGTTCTCTCCGGCAAGGCGAATAATCTGTTTGACCCGAAGGGCAACGCCACCCGCGCTGAAGCCGCCACCGTCCTACACCGGTTTGTGGAGGTCATCATCGACCCGCAGACCGCAAACGGCTGGAGGCAGAATGACAGCGGCGAATGGAGTTACTACAAAAACGGAGAGTCGGTGAAAGGTTGGCTCTCCGACGACCAGAAATGGTACTGGCTGGACAATAACGGCAAGATGTTCTCCGGCGGTTGGAAGCAGATCGACGGCAAGTGGTACTACTTCTATGCGGACGGCTCTATGGCGGTCAGCACCAAAGTGGACGGCTACGAAGTTGGCGCAGATGGCGCGAGAAGATAACTGACCACAAATTCAGAAAGGACACGAAGCAGCATTGGAGTATATTGAAACAGTAACAATAGATGCCGCAAGCGGTTTTCGGGACATATAACTTCTACTGCTTTGTTCCATTCCCATAGCGGTGCAAGGGAGGCCGCTTATGGGTAGATACCCCTTTTGACCTTTCTCCACCGCTAACAGGTGGAGACCTCCAAAATAAAATATCCAGTCCAATCAGGGCGCAAGTGATAGCAAGTTCACTTGTGCCCTCTTTTTGTACGCTTTTTTTCGATAAGAAACCCGCATTTTCTTCATTTAGAAGCAGAAATCGACGGGAGTATCACAAAAAGTCCGACAAACCGCCACCTGCTGAACCATCTTGCTCGGTGATTCGACAGAAACGATTCCGCTTTGTCGGCTGCCGTTCGCCGCCCTTCGAGAGTTTGAAAACCTATCTACTTTTCAAACTTTTTCGGAGGTAACGGCTATGAGTAAAAATCGTGAAGAAAGGGCGAATTATTATCTTTACATAGATGGACAGGCTGTGCCGGTAAGCGAACAGGTTTACCGTGTGTATCAGCACTATGAGCGAAAAGAAGAATACTTTTCCTACGATCTGAAAACGGAGAAGTTCCAGAAAGACACCGCAACTTTTCTGCCCAGCAGAGAGGATTCCTATGAGCGCCTGCTGGCAAAGGACAAGCAGTTTGCTACTTCTGGTCAACCCGTGGAGGAACAGGCGGTCTCGTCCGTTTGGCTGGAGGGATTATTGGAATGTTTGTCAGAGGATGAGAGGATTATTCTCCACAAACTGTATTTCGAGGACAAGTCAGAACGGATTGTCAGCATGGAGCTTGGAATTTCCAAAACAGCTCTGCATCAGCGCAAAGTCAAGCTGCTCCAAAAATTAAAAATTTTTTTGGAAAACATGGGAAAAGCATAGACCAAAACCACTCTCCCAACGGGGAAGTAAGTGAGAGGGTCTATCTCTCTCATGCAGCTTGACAACTGAATAGACGGCATTTCCGGTACATAACCCATGTACGAGCGAATATGAAACGCCGCGAAGATGGAGCAGTCAGGGAGGTGATGAAAGAACTGCTTCGGAGCGATCTACGATTTCATAAAACGGATTGTGGCAGATTCGGCGCGATGACTGCATGGGGGCTTAAAGATACTTCCTCACGGCCTCCTAAAGACTTGGGAGGAACCCTGCGGCGCACGAGTAAAACGACGCTGCGGAGTTATGACAGCCGCGCCAGCGGAGACCGGAATGTCCCCATCGTCAGGGGTGCGTGGCAAATGTGGCGAGCAATAACCAAACTACAATACAGCAGCCGTACCGATTAGCAGGTTAGCATATACCCTCAACTTTATCGGTGCGGCTGCTTATCTTTATATGAATTGAGACAAACTGTTTCCTCATATCTTATGAAGAAACAGTTTTTTGACTGGAGGTGCGTCAATATGGATCAGCAAATTACCCCTACGACCTCCTACAAAGAGGTGAAAATCGGGAAAACCATTTACCGTGTGACCAGCTTTTTTTCGGGTGAAAAGGAGCTGGGAAAGACTTTGGAGCAGCTGGCTGTCCGGCGCGCCATGTCGGAGGTTTCCACACCTGCCAGCTGCTCCGCACACACGGCTACATAGTCACACCATCCTCCCGGCTTTGCCGCATACTTGCGCGGCGATGGATTCTCCGCTACGATGTTCATACAGGGATATTCCCTGTGGAGCCATCACGCCGCACGAGGTATGGAATCTGGATTGTCGGGAGGGAAAATAAAGATGACTACAAAAACATACAACGTCGGCATCTACTGCCGTTTGAGTAACGACGATGAACGCGACGGTGAATCCGTCAGTATTGAGAACCAGAAGCTGCTGCTTCAGAACTATGTGAGACAGCGGGGCTGGAATGAAATTGATACCTATATCGACGATGGATATTCAGGTACGAATTTTGACCGTCCTGGGGTCAAGCGGCTGATTGAGGACGCCAAGGCCAAGCGGATCAATGTGATTCTGGTCAAGGACCTGTCCCGTTTTGGCCGTAACTACATTGAGTTCGGGCAATACACGGATTACTTATTCCCATCTCTGGGCTGTCGGTTTATCGCTCTGAACAACGGCATTGACACGGAAAGCACCAATGGCAGCACCGATGTCATGTGCTTTTTGAACTTATTTAACGAATTTTATAGCCGCGACACCAGTAAGAAGGTCAAAGCAGTCAAAAAAGCCTGTGCGGAAAACGGGAAATTCATGGGAACCTATCCCGCCTACGGCTATAAGCGGGACCCGGCGGATAAGCACCATCTGGTGATCGACGAGGACACCGCCCCGATTGTGCGCCGTATCTTTGAGATGCGGGCAGCCGGAACAGGGTTTCACGCCATCGCCGTCACGCTGAACGAGGAAGGCATCCCATCCCCCGGTGTGCTGTACTACCAGCGCAAAGGTCAGAGCGATCCGCGCCGGGTCAACCACAAATGGGCAGACCAGACGGTGAAAAACATTGTCCGCAGCGAGGTTTATATCGGCAACATGGTTCAGGGAAAGACCGGAACGCTGTCGTATAAATCCCGTAAACTCATCAATAAGCCGGAGGAAGAATGGATTCGTGTGGAAGGAACCCATGAACCGATTATCTCACAGCAGCTGTGGGATACCGTAGTCAGCATTGATAAAAAGAAGGTGCGGAAATCTTCTTCCGCTGACGGTTACAGGAGCATCTTCACCGGCCTTGTGTACTGTGCGGACTGCGGTTTCAAAATGAGAAATCAGGTGGAGCGATTCACCTATAAAGACGGGACGCCGGGGCGGTACAGCTCCTTTATCTGTGGGAACTACTCCCGCAGCGGCAAAGGTGCCTGTACTATCCACACCATCTATGAGAATGTGCTGACCCATCTGGTGCTGGAGGACATTCGGGAAAAGGCTCGTTTTGCGGAATATGACCCGGAACAGCTGGTCCAGCAGATTATCCGCTTAAAGGATAAGGAAGCCAAAAGCCGCCTTTCCTCCTGTGAACAGGAGCTGAAAACATACACGGCGCGGCTTTCCGAGCTGGAACGGCTGATGCAGAATCTCTATGAGGATAAATGCGCCGGAACCATCCCGCAGACCGTTTTTCAAACCCTGATGCACAAATATGAAGCAGAACGGGCAGAAAAGTCCGAAGCAATCCCGGAACTGGAACGCAAGGTCAAAAGCTACCTGGAAAACCGCACGGATGCGAACCGCTGGCTGGCTATTATCCGCCGGTACACAGAGATTACCGAGCTGGATGAATCCATTCTCTTTGAACTGGTAGACCGCATTGAGGTTGGAGAAACCAAAAAAGTGGGCGGCCAGCGGGTTTGTGACCTCCGCGTTTACTACCGCTATGTTGGAAATGTGGACGCGGCGCTGGCAAGGGATATTGCCGCAAGCGAAAATATCCCGGAAGAAAGGAGGCTGCCACTTGAAGAAGCAATATAAGGTCGGCATCTACTGCCGCCTGAGTGTGGACGATGCTTCCAATTCCGCAAAGGCAAAGAACTATATCCCCGGCGATGAATCCACCAGCATTGAAAATCAGTATGAAATCCTCTCCAGATTTGTTATGCTGAATGGCTGGATGGAGGTCAAGACTTATCGGGACGATGGGTACAGCGGTGGAAATTTTCAGCGGCCCGGATTTTTGAAAATGCTGGAGGATGCCCGCCACGGCCTGATTAACCTGATCCTGGTCAAAGACCTGTCCCGTTTGGGGCGTGACTTTGTAGAGGTAGGCCGCTATACGGATGTGATTTTCCCGTCCCTTGGCTGCCGGTTCGTGTCTGTGCTGGACTGTCTGGACAGCGAGGGCGACAACACCGATATGCTGCACTTCCGCAGTCTGATGAACGACTACCATCTGAAAGACTTGTCGGGAAAAATCAAATCAGTGCTGTACTCCAAAAAGAAAAGCGGCCAATACCTGACCGCCTATGCTCCTTACGGATACCGCAAGAGTGATGAGGACAAACACCGGCTGGTGGTGGATGAAGAAGCCGCCGCTGTGGTGCGGGAGATCTACCGGATGCGCTATTCAGGCATGGCCTACGGCAAGATTGCGGCGGTGCTGAACAAGAAAGACATCCTTTCTCCCCGCTGGCACTGGGAACTGCACTACGGAAAAAAAGGCATCTGCAAATACTCCAAACTTTGGACCTATGCCACGGTGAAAAACATCCTGAATGACACCGTTTATCTCGGCATAGTCACACAGAACCGCACCGGCTCCCGTTCCTACAAGGACAAAACCATGATACAGAAGCCGGAAACGGAATGGATTTGCCACGAGGATGCCCATGAAGCAATCATTGACCGGAAACTGTGGGAGGCGGTTCAGGAAAAGAACCGGGTAGTCAAACAGCAGGTAGCAAACCGTGCCGACCCTCTGCCTGCCCTGTTCACCGGCAAACTGGTCTGTGCTGATTGCGGGCATCCCCTGGTAGCCACCCGCGAGACCCAGCGCAGAAAAAACGGGACATCCAAGCGGTATGTTTCCTATATCTGCTCACACTTTGCCACCACCGGACACAGCGCCTGTTCCTGGCACCGGATTTATGAAATCTCTCTGAAAACGCTGGTACTGAATGAAATCCGGGCGCACAGTCAAGCGGTGGCACAGGATGAAAACGAGGTGCTGGACAAGCTGAAACAGCAGATTCTTTATTAGGATACATATATTTTGCTGGAATGTTATCATAATTGCTCCAGATTTTAAGAAGCGGGCGTGGAATTATCAATGTAGCTACTTGGTACGCAGCCAGTTTTCCTAATTCTTTGCTTGGGTTGGTTGTCCTCATAGCAAATGCTTGTTGAGTGTGTGGCCTTAAAAATTGAGATGGTTTCTCGCGTAAATCAATTATTTTTACCTTTGCTTCATCGTCAGGTACTGCAATGATATAAATATATCCAACATCTTCGTCAAAACGCTGCTCCCGCATATCATCAACATAGGTGCGATCATAGGCAAACCACAATGCGGTTTGAATATGGTCAACTATATCTAACCACCGTGTATGTAGTCCATAATGCTGACAAAGAGCTTCTCGTTCATCATCGGTTCCCATTGGATCAAAATATGGCTTAATACAAGACAGTATATCAGACAGTTTTTGCTCTGCTATTATCGCATCGTCACCGTTTTTAGCTGAGCGATACAGACTTGGTACAAGAGGATAGTCACGCTCTTGCCCTCGATAGTACACTCTTGTATTGGTACCTTTCAATGAATAGCGGATAATTCCTGTAACAAGATTTAATGCTCTAAAGTCCGTAATATAAAAATGTTTTATGCTGTCCAACGAACCTGGAGCCAGCGCGCCCCATCGATTCTTATCTAATTCGTATCCAATGGTTTTATCTACTCTCTTACGAAGTGTTTGCCTAATGTCTGTATTATCCAAGCCGACTGAACCAGTGCTCACCTTTACCAGCTTCAACTTCAAGCTGGCGGTCATGGAAGTCCTGATGTACGAGAAAGGCTTACTGGCTCCTAAACTGGATGCCCATGAGTTTGCCAGAGAGTATAGCCGACGCAAGATTGACATTGACGCGGAAGGGTATGAACCCATCCCAGAGATTCGGAAGTGGCTGGAGAAATACCCTGTCCCGGAGCGGCTGGCCCCGGAGGTGACAGAGATCGAGATGGATGGCGGCAGCGAGATTTATACCCAGCTCTGTCCGTTCTGGGATGGCGAGGATGGAGCCTTTGATCTCAACACCATTACCGAGGCAGAACTGCGCCAGTTCCCCAATCTCAAACAGATTACCCTCATGTCCTCCAAGCCGGAACAGGTGCTGCCGGTTCTGGAACGGTGCGGTATCAAGGCAGACTTGCTGTGAGGTGCGTTGCTATGAACGAAAAACTATTTCGTCCACAATTTGACACCTTGAAACTGTCCGATAAGCTCTGGCTGATGCAGACGCTGGCGGCTCGTTATCATTTGACATTCAAGGAACTATACGCCTTTTCCCGCTGGGGACAAAGCTGCACCACCGGCCTGTTTGAAAAAGGCGGACGGGAGTTTGTCTTTGTCCCAGGCGATACTGTAACGCTTGGCTGGGAGGGCTTTGTCCACGGGATGGACAAGGCCAACCAAGAGGAACTGGCGGATATTTTTGCGGAAATCGAATATGAGGGCTCTGTGGAGGAATTTCTCCGGCAGGGCATGACCCCAGTACGCCGGGTGACCATCGGCCCCATGTTCGTAGGCAGAAAACTGGAGGAGATCGACTGGGAAAGCGTACCCATGAATGATCCACGCATCACCACCCACCCCGACTGGCTGGAAAACTTGCAGAAGTGGGCGGGCCAGAACAGCCAGAGTTTTGAGATACACGAAACTGTCCGCTTTGAACGCAATGGGGATAGCTGGCAGGCGTCGCTGTGCCATCCAATGACCTACCCGGAGTTTCAGCGGTCCCTGTTGTGGGAGCTGGCAGCCAGCCTTCCCACGCCGGATGAGTGGGCCTATCTGTGCGGCGGCGGATGCTGCACCCTGTTTCCCTGGGGGGATGGGCTGGACTACTCCATGCATCTGCACCACTTTGAAAGCGAGGAAGATCAGGGCAAGCCATACGACATGGAGCAGGCTAACTTCTTTGGCCTGTCTATTGCCTACGACCCCTATAAGCGAGAGTTGGTAGACGGGCAAACATTGACCACCTGCGGCGGTGACGGAGGCTACAATACCCACACCGCCTCTATCGAGACCCAGCAACTGATTATCGCCCGGTATCTGGAGCAGAACCCGGAGATTATTGTGGTACAGACCTACATTGACAATGGCGCAACGGGTACGAACTTCCACCGCCCCAGCTTCCAGCAGATGCTCTCCGATATTGAAGCGGATCTTATCAACTGTGTCATTGTAAAAGATTTGTCCCGGCTGGGGCGAAATGTCATAGACACCGGCTACTATATAGAGCGTTACTTTCCCGTGCAGAAAGTCCGCTTTATTGCCGTGAATGACCGCTACGATTCTTCTTCCCCGGATAATGCCCATGATGGTATCATCATCCCGCTGCGGAACATGATTAACGAAGCCTATGCGATGGATATTGCCAGAAAAATCAAAGCCCAGCAGCGGCAGGCCATGAAAGACGGCAAGTATGTTGGCGGGCGTACCCCCTATGGATATTTGAAGGCTCCTGATGACTGCCACCAGCTGATCGTTGACCCGGTGGCTGCCGAGGTAGTCAAAACCATGTTTCAATGGGCCGCCGAGGGCGCAGGATTAAATACCATCGCGGTACGCTTGAACGAGGCCGGGTATCTCTCTCCCAGCCACTACAAGAGAACCTTGGGAGAGATCACCCATGAGAATCTGGTGGGCAATGGGCATTGGCAAACCCGCACCGTTGCCAAAATTCTCCGCGCAGAGGTTTATACCGGAGATCTGGTGCAAGGGGTATCTAAAATCATCGACCACAAGCAGGTCAGAGCCAGCGCCGATGAATGGACAACGGTACGCGGCACCCATGAAGCCATCATCAGCCGGGAGCTGTTTGCCGCTGTTCAGAAAGCGTTGGACCAGGCTGCACAGCAGGCAAAAGATAGGGAGATACATTCCTGGTCTCCTAATCTTTTGAGAGGCAAAATCTTCTGCGCTCACTGCGGACGCAGCCTTCACCGACAGAAATGCGTCCGCAGAAAGTCACAGGAGGTATATGTCTACCACTGTATCAGTAACAACCGTATCAAAAAGGGCGTTTGTCCTGGTGCGTTTATCTTTGAAAAAGAGCTGCTGGACGTCCTGGCCGATATGATACAGGAGCAGCTTGATACCACGCTGGGGCAATACTCTCTTGGTCTGGAAAACCTCTCCAAAGAAGCCGAGGAGCAGAAAAACATAGAGGCTAAAATCTCCAGCCGGAAACAGGAAATCCAGCAGCTGCGAACCTATCAGCGCAGATTGTATGAGGGCCTGATCCAGAACCATCTGTCAAAAGACGAGTATTTTACCTTCAAAGAGAAGTATGAAGCCAAAATCGAGGCCATAAGCAAGGAAATTGAACAGCTGAAAGCAGGGCTTGCATTCATCGCCAAGCAGCTGGAACAGTACAAAATGCTGTCCCAGGATGCACAGCATATCAAGGAAGATCGCCAGCTGACGGCAGCTCTGATTGACCGGCTGATTGACCGTGTAGAGGTCTCAAGAGAAAAGCGGATTACGGTTCGTTTCCGCTTCCAGAGCGAATTTGAGCATTGTGAGGAGGTGCTGAGCCAGTGCAGAAATATGTGATTGCCCTTTATATCCGCCTTTCCCTGGAGGATTATAAATACGACAGTATGAGCATTGAAAACCAGCACCATGCGCTGAACGAATTTATTTCTTCCATGCCGGAGTCCACCAATGCGGAAGTCCTTGAATTTATCGACAACGGGTATAGCGGGACAAACTTTGAGCGCCCCAAAGTCCAGGAGCTGATTGAGATGGTACGGGCCAATAAGATCGACTGTATCATCGTAAAAGACTTTTCCCGATTTGGACGAAACAGCATTGAGACTGGCTATTTCATTGAGCGTGTGTTCCCGCTATTTCACACCCGGTTCATTTCCATCAATGACAATTTTGACAGCAATCAGCACAAGGGAGATACCGGCGGCATGGATGTGGCTTTCAAGTATCTAATCAGCGAGTATTACAGCCGGGATATGTCCATCAAGACCAAAAGCGCCAAGTACGCCAAAATGCAGCGCGGCGAATACCAGAGCAAAGTTTGCCCTTATGGGTATCGCAAAAGCGCCGATGGCAGAATGGAACCGAACCCGGAAACCGCTGCTGTGGTACAGCTCATTTTCCAACTTGCCGCAACCGGCATTGGAGCGGCAGCCGTTACCAGGGAACTCTTTAAGCGAGGTATCCCGACCCCCGGAGAATACAAAGCAGCTCATGGGCAGAAGTACCACGATGTCTCCCGCTCCCGTGGCCGCTGGAGCAGTTCTACGGTTCTCCGTATCCTGGAGGATGAACGCTATATCGGCTCCTATGTCATCGGGCGTCGTGCAGTCATTGAAGTAGGCGGCACACGGAGCCGCAGGAAGGACCGGGACAAATGGTTTATTATTCCCGACCATCATCCGGCAATCGTTGATAAAGAACTATTTGAAAAGGTGCAGGCTGTGCAGCGCCGATTCTCCTTGCCGACCAAGAAAACCAGAGAGTACCCACTAAAAGGCAAGGTATATTGCGGCTGCTGCGATCATGCACTCTCCCGCATCGCCCAAAAGAGACCGTTTTATATGTGCCGCCATTCTACTGCCGATGTGAACAGCCGCTGCCGCGATGTCCGGGCAGATGCTGCCGGTCTGGAAGAAGCAGTCCTCCTCACTTTGAAAAAGCAACTGGAAGTCCTGTTGCCCGTACATGAGGACGGCACCATTCACCTGGAAGCCACCGCTACCAAATGCTCCGAATATGAGAAGCAGCTGGAAGCTCTGAAGGACCAGAAGCAAGCTCTCTTTGAACGGTATCTCCTGGGGCAGATCGAGCTGGACACTTATAAATCGGAGAAAGCAGTTTATGACGCAGAAATACTGAAAGTCAAAAATGCCTATGCTACTGTCACCGCCCAGGCAAAGCTGAAGCGGGAAGAACAGGCCCGCCAAAGCAGCCGACAAGAGATTGTTCACTCGATTGCGGAAGCGGATGTGCTGACCTCGGAACTGACCGATCTGCTGATAGAAAAGGTGTATGTATTCCCCGACAACCGCATTGAGATTGTTTACAAAGTCCATGACCTCTTTGAATAATTGAAGGTACAAAAACGGAAAACCCAGGCTATCAAATCCATCTTGGTAGCTTGGGTTTTCTGCTTTTCAAAACTACGCAATCGAATTTAGACCGTGGCTTCTCTAAACGATCCAGTAAAAATAAATAATAAATTTCAAAAAGGTAGAAGCTGCCAAAAAATATATGGTATAATAAAAAATAATCATAATAGAGACAAACCATTTTCTCCAAAGTGCTCTTTACGCTACCCCAATACGCAAAGGTCTCAGGAGAAATCATCTATGGTGGGCAAAATCTGTTAACCCTTAGCAACAAGGAGATGTACGACATCCGGGGAAAAGAAATATCAATGATATTTCAAGAGCCTATGACCAGCCTGAATCCATTGTTTACCATTGGAGCCCAATTGATGGAGAGTGTGCTGCTCCACCAGGACTGCACCAAGAAGCAAGCGAAACAACAGGCTGTTGAGGCACTGCAACTTGTGAAAATTCCGGATCCTGAACAACGGATGCGGCAATATCCATTTGAGCTGTCTGGTGGTATGAGACAACGGGTGATGATTGCCATGGCCATGCTTTGTAGGCCTCATTTACTCATTGCTGACGAACCTACCACTGCCTTGGATGTCACGATTCAGGCGCAGATTTTGGATCTCATGAATGACCTAAACCGGAGATTTTCTTCTGCGTTGATTTTGATTACCCATGATCTTGGAGTCATTGCGGAAACTGTGGACCGAGTCATTGTGATGTATGCAGGGAATATGGTGGAGATGGCGTCGGTAGACGATATTTTCCATCACCCGCTTCACCCCTATACCTGTGGACTGCTAGGTTCGATTTTGACCATGGACCATAAAGGGAAAGAATTACAATCTATCCCAGGGACGGTACCAAGTTTGAATGAAATGCCCACCGGGTGCAGATTTTGCACCAGATGTGCAGAGAAGCGCACCATCTGTGAAAAGGAGTCCCCCCGCCTGGTGCAACATGGGAATTCATATGTAAAGTGTTGGAAATATACAGTGCGTTGGGATGAGGAGGTTGATTAGATGAACAAGATTGTCGCCCCCCCTCAAGCTGAGTCTGTATTATTACAGGTCCATGACCTGAAGAAGCATTTTCCTGTCAAAAGGGGTATATTTTCCAGAAAAGAAGTACAGTCAGTCAAGGCGGTTGATGGTGTTAGCTTTTCTCTGGCCACTGGCCAGACATTGGGGCTGGTGGGTGAGAGCGGTTGTGGGAAATCCACATTGGGCCGTGCAATAATCCGGCTTACAGATCCTACCTCTGGAGAAATTTTATTTAACGGAGAAGATATTACAAAACTGGATCAAAAGGAACTTCGTCGTAAAAGGCGTGAATTCCAAATTATTTTTCAGGACCCTTACTCTTCACTCAATCCCAGAATGACAGTGGGCGACATCCTGTGCGAGCCTTATCTGATTCAGAAATTAGCGACAAAGAGAGAAGGGATGGAACGGGCGGCTGAACTGCTGGAGACAGTGGGACTGAATCAGTCTATGTTGCGCCGGTATCCCCATGAATTTTCCGGCGGTCAGCGCCAGCGAATCAGTATTGCACGGGCTTTGGCAGTGGATCCACAGTTCATCATTTGTGATGAGTGTGTATCAGCACTGGATGTTTCGGTTCAAGCGCAGGTTATCAATCTAATGATGAGAATTCAACAGGAGATGAGAATTGCCTACTTGTTTATCTCTCATGATCTGCGAATTGTTAAGCATATCTCTTCCCACATCGCAGTGATGTATCTAGGGCGGATTGTAGAGTTGGGTAGTAGCGATGCGGTGGCAGGAGAACCTCTACATCCATATAGCCAGGCATTACTGTCGGCAATTCCTGCTTCTGACCCAAGTCAGAAAAAACAGAAAATATTTCTACCTGGTGATTTGCCTAGCCCCTTGCATCCCCCGGCCGGTTGCCGGTTCCATACCCGTTGCCCCCGTGCTACCGAGGTATGCAGTCAAGTGGACCCGCCCTTTGTAGATTATGGTGGCGGACATTTCTGTGCCTGTCATCACTGTGGTCAGTAACTAGGTAAAGTGATGGTAAAAGAAAGGAAGTACTGCTATGTTTATTGATTTGAAAGGTTCGCCGTATGAGATGGGCAAGACCCATGGGGAACTGATGAGAGACCAGATTATTGAAAATGTGGCGATTGTAAGAAATGTGGTGGAAAATGTCAAACACATGGAAATGTCCGCCTACATGAAACATGTCTATCGCAATATGGATTTTGTTAAAAAAGATCGCCCTGACACTGCAGAAGAGCTCCAGGGAATTGCTGATGGTGCGGGACTCCCTCTGGATGATATCTATCTGCTGAATGTGCAGCTGTTTATTCAGGCACAGTTACTCAGCGATGAGTGTATGACAATGATCGCGCGGGCACCGGCCACCCTGGATGGGAAGACTTACATGATTAAGACCCGAGATATTTTTACTCATATGCGTCACGTGGTGACCCGCCGTCACTACCCCAGTGGTGTGGAGGTGTGTGAGGTCAACCCCGTGGGAGCAGTCCTTTGGCCGGGAAATGGCTTTAACAGCTATGGATTAATGGTAGCCACAACTGGCGCCGCTACAGCAAATATGCCTGAGATGGATTTGTCGGTGGCTAACCGAGGCCATGTGACAGTGAATCCCAACTATGTGCTCCAGAGCTGTAAAAATGTGAGTGATGTTATTGATTACATTAAATATAAACATGGTCCCCGGATCTTTCGGGTGAACTTCTTTGCAGTGGACCACGAGCGTGCTGTGTGCATTGAAATGTCTGAGGACAAGTTGGTCATCTGCGAAGCGGATTCAGATGGACTGTTGTTCCGTAGCAATTATTGGCGCAGTGAGGAGTTAAGTGCATTCCGTCCCATTCGAAAGGAGAATCCCAACAATTACGGGCGGTATGAGGCGGCAGAAGCATTCTTGCGGCCGCGAGTGGGAAAGATTCGGTTCCAGGATATGCTACAGATTGCCCAACATCATGACCGAGATGGCCGGGAGGGCTCTAGCATTTGTCGCCATGGTACAGATGGTACGGCAGTATCGACGTACTCCAGCATAATTATTTTGGAAGATCGGGATATGTTCACCGCTCTACATAATCCGTGTGAAGCACTGATTCGTTGCGAATCTAAGTAAAGATAGGAGTGGAAAGTATGTATATCGAGGTAGAAGGCTCTGCTTATGATCAGGGAAAGGCGTACGGATTAAAGGCAAAGGAGCTGATCGCGAAAAATATTGAAGTCGTGAAATATATTGTCACGGATCAAAAGAATATGGATCTTGATTTTTATCGGACTTTTGTAAAAAAGAATGCCGATTTTATTGAGAAAGATCGCCCTGATACTGCGGAGGAGATGCATGGCCTGGCTGATGGATCTGGGATCCCATACGAGGATATTTTGCTGATGAATGTACAGCTCTTCCTGCATGCGGATTTACTTACCAGCGACTGTAGTGTGGTGGTGGCTCACGGCCCCGCCACTTTGGATGGGAAGACATATATGGGTAAAAACCGTGACATCAGTTATCCTATGGATCATGTGGTGATGCGGCGAAAGTACGACAGCGGTGTTATTGTCAGTGAAGTAAATCCTGCTGGAGCAGTGGTTTGGCCGGGAAGTGGGATCAACAGTGCTGGACTATCTGTAGCGACCAGTGGTGTGGTTTCACCTGTAGTAAAACAGGATCTGCGCCCTGCCGCATACTCCCATGTAACAGTCAACCCAAACTATGTGCTTCAGGCCTGCGAAACGGTAGAAGATGTCATTAAGTTCATCAAATATGAGACTTCACATGTATTTCATGTTAATTTCATCGCGGCGGACGAAAAACGCTGTGTTTGCATTGAACTGACTAAAAATGATATGGAGATTGTGGAGTCCATTGACGGCATGCTCATTCGTAGCAATCACTACCATCATCCCGCTATGCTACGATACAATCCAACGAGAAAGGAGTACCTTTCCACTTACAATCGCTATCGCCGAGCCATGTCTTATCTGTGGGGCAGGCATGGGGAAATCCGTTTCCAGGATATCCTCAGAATTATGTCCGACCATGTAGGTGATGGAGATGGTTCCCTCTGTCGGCATGGGTTACCTCATAAGGATGGTACCAAAGATGGATTTACTGCCTATGGTAGTATAGCTGTGGTGGAAGACCGTCAGCTTTGGACTGCCCTGGGATCTCCATGTCAGGCCATGGTTTATACAGGGCTGAACGGTAGCTGTGAGTCGGATCATGCCCCCATGATCAATGTGACTTGACCAGGAGTGCCTCCACCTGCTGTACGAGCATAGCTACTAAGGGATGACAGCCTATAGACGGATAAATACAGTATTCTGGGGTGGTATCCGAAGTCTGTGGGAGTATACCGCCATCTCTGTGATGGAGAGGAGTATAGTTCATGGAAAATATCTGGAACGCCTACACGAAGCAGGTGTCGTTCCGGTAGTAGTATAGACCGGGTTGAAGATGCCGTTCCTACCGCGAAGGCACTGTTAGCTAGTGGAATTGATGTCATGGAAATTACGTTCCGCCCTGCCGCCGCCCCTGCCGCCATCCGCGCATAAGGAGGCATTGCTATGCGCAAGAATTTTGGAGGCAAGCCCTGGACTTATCCCCAGCCGGTCTTTATCCTGGCGGCTTACGATGAAAACGGTACCTCCGATGCCATGAACGCGGTCTGGGGCGGCATCAGCGAGGATAAGGAGCTGAGCATGTGTATCAGCGAAGGCCATAAAACCACCGCCAACATCCTGGTCCGCAAGGCCTTCACCGTGAGCATGGCCACGGCGGAGCAGATGGCGGCCTGCGACTATGTGGGCATTGAGTCCGGCAACCAGGTGGCGGGCAAGGTGGCAAAGGCCGGATGGCACACCACTAAATCGGAGTTTGTGGATGCTCCTCTCATCGATGAGCTTCCCATGGCAGTGAAGTGCCGCCTGGTGAGCTATGACCCGGAGAGCTGCCGTCTGGTGGGCGAGATCGTCAATGTGAGCGCCGACGAGTCCGTACTGGACGAGAACGGCAAGATCGACCCGGACAAGCTGCGGCCCATTACCTTTGACCCATCCATAACGCATACCGGGTGCTGGGCGAGAAGGTGGGCAACGCCTTCCAGGACGGCGCAAAGCTGAAATAAAGACTGGGTTTTATTCCAAGCATAGATGCGGGACGGAGGTACAGACTCCGTCCCGCATCTGTTTTGACGGTTCACCGCCGCACCGTCTTCTGCCGCTTGCGGAAATCCTCCTCAATGGCGTCTTTCCAGTGTTCATCCAGAGGGACGCTGCACCGGACGGCTGCCACGGCCTGGCCCACCACCTCGTAGTTGAGGCGGGTGCCTTCGCTGTCGCAGTGGTAGTTCACCGCCCGGTCGGGGGCAATGCCAAGGTTGCCCGCCGTCTCTACCGCGTCGATGTTGGCCCCCAGGAAGAGAAACTCCCAGCCATACTTTTCCTTCTGTCGCTGGATCATCTCCTTTACTCGCCGAGCGGAGTAGCGGCGGCTGGCATTCTCCATGCCGTCGGTGGTGATAACAAAAAGAGTGTGTTCTGGCACATCCTCGGGGCGGGCGTATTTGTGGATGTTCCCGATGTGGTGAATGGCCCCGCCGATGGTGTCGCCCTCCAACCTCTGCATGGAGCCGCTACGGTCCAGGATGAACACCAGTTCCGTCAAATTTTTCTTCATAAAAAATCCCCCTATGCTGTGTTGTTTGGTTTACAAGCACAGTATAAGGGAATTTTGATTTGCACGGGTCGCCTGGTAGGCGACAAAACTTCTCACCATCAGAGCCTGCTCAGGAGCCTCCAGATAACGAGCAGGCCAAGTACAGCAATCACAGCCACAAAACGGTATTGCTTTCCTTTTACACCGTGATAGATTTCCAGGATCCAGCTGATAAATTGCAGAACTACGCTTACAAAAACAAACAGCAGTCCCAATGGCGCCCCAAATTGAAAAAAGGGATTGGGATATGCCGCTCCGGATACTATAACACCCAGCAATACAGCCAGCCCCAAAGCAGCCGATAGAATCGAAAACTTGTTTATCGTATGTTTGTTCACATTTATCCTCCCAGCAGGCTCTGGTTAAAGGCGAAGAGAGCCTCGTTGATATCAAAAATGTTATAGTTCCGGTGGGCAATAAAATACTCTACGATGATATCGAACTTGCTGGCATGAGAGAAGGCGAAACCTGCTTTCCCCAGCATCTCTCGGGCTTCCTCCAGCGGCAGTTCCAGGGCAATGGCAAAGGCCATGGCAGTGGGCTTGGAGGGCTTATAGTGGACATCCGAGCGGATCTTGGAAAACAGCTTGCGGTCGATGTTGGCCTTTTTGTAACACTGGGCATCGGTCATACCACATTCGTCGATCTTCCGCAACAGCATCTGAGAAAAGCTCTCATCCAGTTTGCTGAGGGCCTCATCCAAACCGGAGGGCGCCATAGCACAGGGGGCAGGCATGCATTCCGATTCCTCTATGGGCATG
The DNA here is from genome assembly GCF_052117285.1 of Lawsonibacter sp. LCP25S3_E2. NCBI lineage: Bacteria > Bacillati > Bacillota > Clostridia > Eubacteriales > Oscillospiraceae > Lawsonibacter > Lawsonibacter sp. LCP25S3_E2. Next base: position 213,527 of record NZ_JBQKJL010000003.1, on the reverse strand, counting down.
GAAACCATAGCCATCCGGCGGCGTTAGGTCTGTCGGCTGTCGGTGTGGGCATCCACATAGCGGTCATCGATGTAGGCGGCAATGTCGGCAAAGAACTTTCCGCCGATGATATAGGCGGTCCGGTCGAAGATGACCAGATACACCGTCATGTCGTGGGCCAGCAGGAAATCCCCGATGGTATCCACCGCCACCTTCAGGGCCTGATCCTTAGGATAGCCATACACCCCGGAGGAGATCAGGGGGAACGCCACGGTTGCACACTGATAGGCCAGAGCCACTTCCTGAGAGGAGCGGTAGGCAGAGACCAGCAGTTCCCGCTCCCTGTGGCTGCCGCCCCGCCAGATGGGACCCACGGTGTGGATGACAGACTTTGGGAGCATATCCCGCCCATCCATGAGGGAAAAAGCCCAACCCCACAACCCGCTGGGACACTACCAGAAGCGGGAGCTATTTCCACAAAGCCGCTGGTCAAAAAACGACCAAGACCACATGAAAGACCACAGATAAAACAATTCCATATCCGGGTGTAGCGCAGTTGGTAGCGCGCTTGCTTTGGGAACTTTTATGCAACAGAAACGAGCATATTCCAAAAGATTATCAAAAGCCCCCTCAAAACCCAAATACTGTGCATAACTGTCCAATAAAAGTTATAATTATTTATAGCTTAATAACTATTCTGCTCTCAAGTGACCACATTTGAATTTGCATAATTGTTGCAGTAAACAAGGCGTTTGATTAAAAATCAGAACAAAGGCCTTGTTTTGTACTTCAATTTCAATTTTAGCGCCTTAAAAATAAATTTAAAGGTATTCAAATTCCAAATTCAGAGGGGACCCTCCTGGCTATGGATTAGGTTTTGCGGCTAGGGCTATGCCCAGGTATCCATCGTTTCCACAACGGGCTGATCCGGAATCTGGACGGCAGCGTAGGCGGCACGCGCCCTGGCTTTGCGGACCTTTTGCTCTACCGAGGTTTCCAGGTCCAGTTCGGTGTGCTCTGTCTCCAGGGCGTCACGCTCCGGTTCTGCCTGGTCGGACACCTCCGGCTCGGGGGCAGGGACATCCAACGCGTCCTCGTTTGCTTGAAGTTCCTCGGATTGGGTGGGCAGCTCATCAAATTCACCGCTGGCTATAAATTCTCTGGTACTCTCTGCCACCCGGTCAACCCGATTTTTTTCCGCCATGGCGATCTCCAGCTTTTTGGAGAGCGGGATATGGGGGTCGTGTTCTACGGACTGTACACGGGCAAGAGAGGCATTGATCCGGCCTATCTGTAGCTGCTGCGCCTCTTCCTGAGTCTTGCAGCGGCGCAGTGCCTCCTCATAGGCTTTCTGCTCACGTTCTTGGTTTACCAGTTCCCGATAGGCCTCCGGGTCATGTTCCTGAAGATAATCCCGCTCTTTCTGGGTCAGTTTGCCTCCTACGTCCAACTTCTGGTGGATTTTGCGCAGAGTATCGTCTCCGTGATTCCCTGGAGCAGTTTCCTGCGTCTGGCGTTGAGAATCGCCCAGCCATTCCTCCAGTGTGGTACCCTTGGCATGGTATTGCCCTGTCTGCTGTTTGAGCGACCATTGGCTCTGAAGTTTCAGGTTTTTAATGTAGCTGTTCAGGTTTTGAATGGACATGAAATCCACTGTGACTGCCTCCTTTCCTGACTGCGTACCGAGCGCTCACCGGCTTTTCCAGAAATCTTCATCTATTTGTGCAAGAATAACCCCTTTATTATTGTTATCGGCATTATTTTGAAAAAATTTATAACTGGTTTTAGGAAAATAACCTAATCAGTGAAAGATACATGACACAACGGGGTATGACGGTACAGCGGCCCCTCTTGCGATGGTGTTCCCGGATGGGCGGGTAGTTTTATCTCATCTGGTCTCTCAGCTCCGGCGTTTTTTGGCCTGGAAGGTGGTCACGGTACACTCTGGCCGGGGCATAGCTGTATCCTCCTGTACATCCGTCTGTGCGGTGCCCCGGTCGATCTGCGCCGCCGCTTTACCGCATCTCATCCTTGACCCCTTGCCCTGCAATCTTCTATAATAATATCTACTGAATAAACTGCGATTGTGGAGGTATCTATGGACTACATCACCGTACGCCAGGCAGCGGAGAAGTGGAACATTTCCCTCCGTCTGGCCCAAAAATTCTGTACCGAGGGGCGCATTCCGGGTGCCCGGAAATTTGGCTCTACCTGGGCCATCCCTGCCGATGCGGACAGGCCGGGGGATTTGCGCCGAACAAAAAAGGAGCCGGCAGCCGCTCCACCGGTTCAGGCCCAGTCCTTTTCCATGATGCCCTTAATGAACACCTCGTTCATGCCGGGACAGTGCCGGGAGACGGTGGAGGCTATGGAAGATGGTCCTCAAAAGGACATGGCCTGGGCCGAATACTACTATTTCAGCGCTCAGGCGGAGCGGGCCGCCCAGGCGGCTGAGCTTTACCTCACCAGCCGGGATCTGGGCCTGCGGCTGTCTGCCTGCTGGATCTATGGCTACGCTAACCTCACCACCGGGCAGATCCGAAAGGCCCGCCATGCCCTGGAGACCGTGCAGCGTACTCTGACGGAGGGGGAGAACCTGTCTCCCAATCTCCGGGCGGCGGTGTCCTTTGTGGCCGCCGGAGCAGCCGTACTGCTCCATCTGCCTCTGCCGGAGGGCCTGCCCTCCACACGGGAGTTCCTGCCCCTGCTGCCTCCGGGTCTGCGGGCCTTTGCCCTGTATGTCCAGGCCCACTACCTCTATTTGCAGGAGGACTACGCCAAAAGTGCAGGCGTGGCGGAGGCCGCTCTCGCCATGGGGGCGGAGGCATACCCCATCCCTGCCATCTACCTCCACCTGGTGGCGGTGATGGACGATATGCGCCTTCGGCAGCTGCCCCAGGCTCAGGATCATCTGCTGGCCGCCTGGGCGCTGGCCCGGCCCGATGACCTTATTGAGGGCTTTGGAGAACACCACGGCCTCATGGGCGGGATGTTGGAGTCGGCGTTCAAGGAAAACTGGCCGGAGGACCTGCGGCGGATATTGGATGTGACCTACCGCTTCTCCTGGGGCTGGCGGCGCATCCATAATCCAGATACGGGGCATGATGTGGCGGACAACCTGACCACCACGGAATTTGCCGTGGCCATGCTCACCGCTCAGGGGTGGACCGGGCGGGAGATCGCTGCCCACATGAACATCTCCCCCAATACGGTAAAACGGCATTTAGCGGAGATCAAGAAAAAACTGGAAATCGCTAGCCGGAACGAATTGAAACAATATATGCTCCGGTAACCCCGTTTGCCGGCCTACTATGCGCGATCGCACATAGTAGAATGCAACAAAAAACGGTGGGATATGCCACAGAGTTGGTATATCCCGCCTATTTTTTTGCCAGATAGACCGTTTTAGGGCCACACCTGTTCGTAAAAATGAGCCATTTCAGGGGCCAAAAGGGAGAATGGCGGGGGCAGATTTTTTGTGGTAAAGTAATACATAAGAATAAAGCAGATGGCCGTACCCGAAAGAAGGAGGATATAACATGCGAACACGATTTTTAAGTCTGCTGTGCGTTTTGGCCCTGTGCTTCACCCTGCTGCCCGCCACGGCGGGAGCTGCGGGAGCTGGACCAGACTGGACCTATGATCCAGAGGCACAGACGCTGACCAGCGGCGATAACACCGTCACCCTGTACAATGTGACCGCCGGTGGCAGCAGCGGCACCGAACTGACCATTGGGAAGAATGGCAGCAACTCCTCAGGCCCAATGTTCAACGGCAGCACCCTGGACCTGTCCGGCACCATCACAGGCACCGACGGCACACACCAATATACCATCACCTCCATTGGGGACTCTGCCTTTTACAGATGCGAGTCCCTTACCTCCATCACCCTGCCCGAGGGCGTGACCTTCATCGGGGAATACGCCTTTTCCGGATGCGCGTCCCTCACCTCTGTGGACCTGTCCCGCTGCACAAATCTGACCTCCATTGGGGGATACGCCTTTTCCCACTGCAATGCCCTCACCTCCATCGCCCTGCCAGAGAGCGTGACCTCCATTGGGGAATGCGCCTTTCAGAATTGCAAGGAGCTCACCTCCATGAGTCTGCTGTCGAAGACTCCGCCCACTCTGGGACGCTATGCGCTGAAGTTCTTCGTTCGAGAACAGGACGGCACCTACCCGTCTTTTAACCTACCAAAGCTCACGATCCTGGTGCCGCTGGGAAGCGTGGAGGCGTACCAGGCTGCCAGCGGCTGGAGCGACTACACCGGCAAGATCCAAGCAATCCCCGGAACCGCAGCCATAGCATGTTCCCCCAGTTCCCTCACCATGACGGTGGGGGACACCCCCTCGGCCATCACGGTCACCCTTACTAACACTGACATGGTAGAGCTGACAAACCTCGCTGCCGCCCTGACCGGGAGCGGCGCAAACGCCTTTACCCTTGACACTTTATCCGTACCATCTCTGGCGGCAGGGACAAGCACCACCTTCCTCCTGCCCCCCCACGTCGGTCTGGCGGTGGGGACCTACCCGGTAACGGTCTAGGTGACGAGCGAGAACCTGACAGCTCCGGTCACGGCTTCCTTCACTCTGACGGTAACGGAGCCCTATGTGTCCCCTGAGGACAACAGCGACCCCAGCTATTCCGTTTCCCTGCCCGGCAAGGTGACCGGCGGCACGGTCACGGTGAAGAAGTCCTATGCGGAGGAGGACGAGACCTTCCGTTTCACCGTTACCCCCGATGAGGGTTACGAGCTGGCCTCCCTCGCCGTCACCGACAGCCGGGGCCGGGAGCTTGATCTGAAATATGAGGGCAGTGGCGAGTACAGCTTTAAAATGCCAGACAGACAGGTGGAGATTGAAGTTTCTTTCCGAGCGGTTGTTGTAGGGCCGGAGCCTTTGCCCTTTACGGATGTGGCTGATAATGCCTGGTATGCCGAGGCGGTGCGCTATGTCTATGAACACGGCCTGATGGCTGGCACCAGTGCCACCGCGTTCCGTCCCGACGCGACCACCAGCCGCTCCATGATCGCCGCCATCCTCTGGCGCATGGCGGGCAGCCCCGTGGTCAACTACGCTATGAACTTCTCCGATGTGCCCCAGGACCAGTGGTATTCCGAGGCTGTCCGCTGGGCTACCAGCGAGGGTATTGTGGGCGGCTACGGCAACGGTACCTTCGGCACTGACGACCCCATCACACGGGAGCAGTTTGCCGCGATGCTGTATCGCTTTGCCCAGGAGCAGGGCTATGATGTAAGCGTAGGTGAGAACACCAATATTTTGTCCTACACGGATGTGGCGGACCTGAGCGAGTATGCTATCCCCGCCATGCAGTGGGCTGTGGGGAGCGGGATTCTCACCGGCAACGCTTCCACCCTCACCCCCCAGGGCCAGGCCACCCGCGCCCAGGCGGCGGTGATGCTCATGCGGTTCTGCGAGAAATATGTGAACGGGTAAACTTAGAAAAAAGCCGGCACGCGTCAATCGCGTGCCGGCAACATATTGGACAGCTTACCATGCGTAAGCTTCGGGAGCCTGACCACCAGGGCCAGGGAAAATCCGATCCAGTTCCACTAGTACGTCATCGGGTAGCTTGATTTCGGCAGCATGAAGTGCGGATTCAAACTGCTTGGTGGTTCTGGGGCCGATGATCGGAGCGGTTACATATGGATTGCAGAGAAGCCAAGCCAAGGCCACGTCGGCTTCCGTTTCACCCAGGTCGGCGCAAAGCTTGCTGTAATCAGCTAACTGCTTCTTCTGAAATTCGGTCAGGCCGGCCGCAAACTCATCAGCGCCGCGGCTGTTGGCTTGATTTTTCAGCATGGTGCCGCTGAGATATCCGCCATGTAAGGGGCTCCAGGGCAGAAAAGCGATTCCCAAATCCTTTGCTGCAGGAAGGACTTCCAGCTCGGGCAGACGGTTAACAAGATTATATTTGTCTTGTTCACTGACCAGACCCAGGAAATGTCTCTTCTGGGCCTCATACTGAGCAGCTACCAGATGGCGGGCGGCAAAGTTGCAGGAGCCGGTATAAGTAATTTTGCCCTGATAGGTCAGGCGCTCAAAGGCGGCCCAAATTTCCTCCCAAGGAGCATGGCGCTCAATGTGGTGCATCTGATAGATGTCGATGTGATCTATCTGAAGGCGCTTCAAAGAGCCCTCGATGTGCCGCCGAATCTTGTACGCGGAGTTGCCGTCGCCGTTGGGACCTTCGCAAGGATCCTTCATGTTGCAGTAGACCTTGGTGGCCAAAATCACACGCTCCCTGCGCTGCCCGCCCTGCGCAAACCAACGCCCCAAAATTTCCTCGGTCCAGCCGGTGTGATTATTTTCGTGGGAACCATGCAGAGTTCCGTAGATGTTGGCGGTATCAACATAGTTGATGCCGGCATCCAATGCCATGTCGAGAATTCGGAAGGCATCTTTCTCTTCTGTTCTAGGACCAAAGTTCATAGTCCCCAAGCACAGACGGCTGACTTTCAAACCACTTCGGCCAAGATAGGTGTAATCCATGTTAGAACTTCCTCCTCCAAATTTTGGGTGTATTGCCTCCAAGGTGCCCTGAATGCCCTGCTTATTGGTGATTGCATCGAAAAGAAATGGAAAAAGCGATCCTGTTTCGATTGCCGAAATTTCAATTTATAGAAATGCAAAGTAATCCCATGATCAATGATAACGGTTGCTCTGCAAAGAAAACGAAGGATGTTGCACGGCAATGACACGGGACGCGGTCATTTGCCGTTTCATCAACGCCGAGGGCGGCTGTTTAAACACCTTTCCGGGGCAGTTGCATTTTAGTTCCGAACTAAGAACATATCGATTCCTCAGCCGCGGCGAATCCGCTCCCGAATTTCCTCAGGTGTGTCCAGCATAAGCACATCTGACGCCAGCTTTTCCGCCTGCGGAAGACTCAAAGAACGTATTACATCCTTGACCTGGCAAATGGAAGAAGCGCTCATTGAGAATTCATCCAGCCCCAATCCCAGCAAAACGGCTGCTGCTCCGGCATCGCCTGCCATTTCACCGCACATCCCGGTCCACTTTCCTGCAGCATGGGATGCGTCAATCACATGCTTAATCAGGCGAAGTACAGCCGGCTGAAGCGGTTCATACAAATAGGAGATTCTCTCATTCATACGGTCTACAGCTACGGTATACTGGATCAAATCATTGGTTCCAATGCTGAAAAAGTCCACATACTTAATCAGCAGATCCGCAGCTACAGCAGCTGCTGGAATTTCAACCATGATTCCAACCTCGATATGCTCATGAAACGGAACGTTCTCCGCCCGCAACTCATCCTTAGCCTGGCTCAAAACAGCATTGGCCTGCTGAATCTCTCTTACATTGGAAATCATGGGATACATAATACGGATCTTGCCGTAGTGACTGGCACGCAAAATTGCTCGAAGCTGCGTTTTGAACAACTCGGGCCGCTCGAGGCACAGCCGGATTGCTCTGCAGCCCAGAAATGGATTTTCTTCCGGAACCATTTTTAGGTAAGGCAGGTTTTTATCACCACCAATATCCAGTGTACGGATGGTGACCGGACGGGGAAACATATCCTCCACCGCAGCTTTATAAGCTTTGAACTGTTCTTCCTCTGTCGGCATGGTATCCCGGTTCATGTAAAGGAATTCACTCCTGAACAAGCCCACTCCCTCGGCACCGTTTGCCAGCGCTGCTTCTACGTCGGCCGGCGTACCAATATTTGCAAACAACTCAACCTTGCGTGCCTGATCTTTTGTTTCCGCGGGAAGATCTTTCAAAGCGTGTATCTGCTCGCGGTAGTTTTTATACTCCTGACGGGCAGCCTCATACTGTTCAATCAGCAGTTGATCCGGATTTAGAATCACTTCACCCTTGCAGCCATCTACAATAATCGTATCACCGTCAGACACCTGGCCGGAAAAATCTCTTAGTCCAACAACGGCGGGCAGCTCCAAAGAGCGTGCCATAATAGCAGTGTGTGAGGTTCTGCCCCCCATGTCAGTGACCAAAGCCAGCACATGATCACGGTCAAGCTGCGCGGTATCGGTGGGGGTCAAATCGTGTGTAACCACAACAACCGGCCGACCAATATTGGAAAGTGTCCGAATCGGAATATTCAGAACATTTTTAACGATCCTTTCTGTAACATCCCGTACATCAGCCGCTCTTTCCCGCATATACTCGTCATCAACGTGATCAAAAGCGGCCTGGAGCATCTGACCGACCTGGGAAACTGCCCACTCTGCCTTCACCTTTTCGGTACAGATCATGTTTTCGACTTCACTGATAAACGCCACATCTTCCAAAATCATCAAATGCGCGTCCATGATCCCGGCTTTCTCCAGTCCAAGGTTTTGCTCAATTTGCTGCTGCAATGCAAGCAGCTGCACTTTTGATTTCGCTATGGCATCCTTTACACGCTCTAGCTGTTCTGCAACCTCTTCATCGGAAATCGGTTCCAGTTGAAGATGAATGGCCGTTTGTTCAAATAAGTAGACCGTTCCAATGACGATTCCTGGTGACACCGCAATTCCTTTGGGCATAATAGACACCTCTATTCTACTGGGAACTGATATGACGAAGCTGTTCAACCATGTTCAAGCTCTATTACGCCGGCATTTCGGAGCTAATGATTTCTTCGATCGCCTTGGCAGCTTCGGCTTCATCTTCTCCTTCCGTGCAAATCCGTACACTGTCATCTCTCTTTGCGGCCAAGAACATAATCTGCAGAATACTGTTGGCCAAAGCCGTCTTACCGTTCAGTTCCAGAGTGATCTTACTCTTGAAGGTAGAGGCCGTTTTTGCAATGACTGCTGCCGGACGGGCATGGATACCCAACTTGTCCTTTACCACAACATTCAGTTCAGTCATGTCATGCTTCCTCCGTTCCGCTTCATGAAGTTATTGTGTTACTGAAATTACCAGCGGTCCTTCTCCCCAAACAGATCCAGGTAACGCATCAGCTCAGCCTTATAGCCCTCGATACCGAACCGCGCCACTGCGCCCAGACGGACACCATCACGCTTGAGCAGCTTGCGTACCGCATTGGTACCGGCAATTGCTAAGTCAGTACCCAGGTTGACCTTGGAAATACCATGGTGAATGGCATTTAGCAGTTTTTCCTCACCGGTCGAGGAACCGCCATGAAGCACCAGAGGCACAGAAACAGCCTCACGGATGGCATCCAGACGCTCGATGTCCAACTTGGGCACGCCGCTGTAGGGACCATGCGCAGTGCCGATGGCAACAGCCAAGCAATCAACGCCCGTTTGCTTTACAAAATCGACAGCCTCTTCAGGCAGAGTCAGATGACTCACGCCGTCCTTGGCATAGTTGTTGCCCAGACCCACATGGCCTAGCTCGGCTTCCACGGAAACGCCCACAGAGTGGGCAACCTTGACGACCTCCGCAGTAATTGCCACATTCTCCTCAAAGGGAGAGGTGGAGGCGTCAATCATAACCGAGCTGAATCCGGCGCGAATTGCCTCAACGACCTGCTTCAGGTCGTCACCGTGATCCAGGTTCAGGGCGACGGGCACTTCTGGATAGCGCTTGCAATAGAAACGAACGACATCACCAATGTACTCAAGGTCTACACCGCCGGCATCGATAATCATCGGGGCGTGCATCTCTTTGGCAGCTTCAAAGCAGGCGCGAACACTTTCCCCGTCAAATACGTTAGGAGCGGCTACGCCGTAACCATTTTTTTTTGCATCCTGCAGGATGGTAGCCATACTGATAAGCATATCTATGATCCTCCTAAAATTACAAAGCCAAAACAAATTTAACGAACATTTAGCGTGAAATGAGGTTGACATAGCGGGGCTTTAAATAGAAAGCCCCGCTATATCAAAGAGAAAAGAAGGAAAGAAATTTACAGGATCCCGAAGCCGCCCAAAACCATGCCAATCACGACCAAACCGAGCATTGCGCGGGTGTACTTGGGGCCGGCCTTCTGCAGGTAGAAGTATACACCCAGGATAGCCAGCAGAGAAAGGAAGCCGGGGAACAGGCCGTCAAAGATCAATTCCTGAACGGCAAAGGTCTGAGTGCTGGTGGTAATGACCAGGGGCGTGGTGATCTCTACGTAGCTGCCGGAAATGGCACCCATCATGAATAAGCCCAGCACGGAAGCGCCAGAAATCAGCTGCTTGACTTTGCCGCTGCCCAGCAGAGAAGCGATGGAGTTACGGCCTACACGGTAGCCCAGATGCCACAGATAGTAGCTGTTCAAAACAGTGGGGATGGTGAACAGGAACAGGGGGAGGACAGCACCCAGCCAGTTTCCCGTTTCGGCCAGAGGGATAAACAGAACCAACAGGATGGGGTCCAGAGTACACCAGTCGATGGTGTCACCGATGCCGGCCATGGGACCCATCAGGCCGGTCTTAAGACCGGTGATCATTTCGTCGGGGATGTCAGCGCCGCAAGCCCGCTGCTCCTCCATGGCAATCACAGTACCGTGGATGATGGAGCCCCAGATGGCCTGGGTGTTGAAAAATACCAGATGACGCTTCAGCGCTGCGCTCAGCTCTTCTTTAGTGGTGTACAGCTTCTCAAGGACATTACTCATGGCAGCGCAGCAGGACAAGGCCTGAAGACGTTCCATTGAGGTGGAGGCAGCTGCGAACAGCCACCAGGACAACCAGGAGCGGAAAATGTCACGTTTGGTCAGTTTAGAAGTGTTGCTCACTTCTTCCGTTGTCTTAGTTTGCAGATTCTGTTCCATTCTTAGCACCTCCCGAAAGCTGGATAAACACAACAGCAATGATCAGACCAAAGATAGCAGCACCGATAGTGGTCAGGTGAGCGTACTGCATCAGGAAGAAGCCCAGGAAGAAGAAAGGCAGCAGCTCGCGGCGGCCAATCTGACGCATGACCATGGCAAAGCCCAGAGCGGGCAGCACCTTACCGACTGCAGTCAGACCATTGGTGATAAACAAGGGCATATTTTCCAGAATAGCAGTTACCATGTCAGGACCGAAGAAGTTGATCACAGTAACAGGGATAATGCTCAGGGGCAGGTAGAGCAGAGGAGCACCAAAGGCCAAAACACGGATCATGCGGGCGTTGCCTTGCTCGGCATAGGTGTCAGCCTTATGGGTCAAAGCAGTGGTGAACATCTTAAAAGTATTGATGATCAAAGTGCCCAGCATACCGAAGGGGAACGCCACAGTGACGGCCATTTCGGAAGACAGGCCAGCAGCCAGAGCGATGGGAACAGCGATACAAGTAGCCAGAGATTTGTCTACCACCAGTACGCCGCCGAAGCCGCCCTGGATGCCCAGGTAGACGACCTGAAGGAAGGTGCCGATAATCATAGCCTGAGGTATGTTGCCCATAATGATACCGATGGGCAGCGCCAGAATCATGGGACAGCTGTTAAGTCGGATACAGAAGGAGTAGCCAATGCAGCTTCTACAATACCAGTAGAGTAGGCCAATCAACAATGCTTGCAAGAAAGTCACAATATCTCCCCCTTAATAATTATTTGGGCAGATTTTTATAAGGCCCGTCCGCCCTGCGGTCCATTCATACACAGAAAATCATTTGATAACGTCCTTCAGCTTCGTAGGGCTTTCAGCCGGAAGGGGCTGAATGTAGACATCCACACCCAACTCGGACAACTCGATCAGCGGGGGCAGATGACTTTTGCTCAGACGGCTGCTCTTATGCACCATCTCAGAATTGGAATCGGCGGGCACATTGCCAACTTGTAATTTCTCAAAGTGGAAGCCGGCCTTCCATGCTTCAAGAGCAGTGTTGGGATCCCGGAACAGGACCAGGTAGTGGCCCTCGCCGAACTGGTTTTCCTGCCAGCTTTTAGCAGCCTCTGCCAAAGAGAGCATCTTGACCTTGATGTTGCTGGGAACAGCCATCACGTAAATCTGCTTCATAAAATCATCTTTGGACAGAGGATCGTCAACACACATAATGTGATCGACCACATACTCCTTGCTCCACATAGTCATAACTTGGCCGTGAATCAATCTGTGGTCAATTCGAACCAAACTCAAAGTTGCCATATAGTTTTACCTCCTATGCTGTGCAATCAGACTCGAGCTTACGGCCACATGACCAGGGACACCCGGTAGTTGCCGGGAGTTGCAGCCAACTCAAAGGCACGCTGCGCTTCGTCCAGCGGCACACAGTGAGAAACCAGTTTTTCTACCTTTACCACGCCGTCAGACAAGAAACGGGCCGACAGCTCAAAGTCTACCAGGTTAGCACCACCAGTACCAATCAGCTCATAGCCGCCATAGTGGATGTCATTCACGTTGAGATTCAGGTCAGGAGAGGGATGGCCGGAAGCGAAGAACAGCACGCGGCCGTCGCGGCGAACCAGCTCCATGGCCTGCGCAGTGGCGGGCGTGTTGCCGACTGCAATGATGACGTTATCAACGCCGCGGCCGCGGGTGAACTGGTTGGTGCGGGCCTTAATATCCTCCTTGGTTGGGTTCATCACTTCAAAGCCCAAGCTGCGAGCGATCTCACAGCGTTGCTCGTTGACCTCGCTGACCATCACCTTACAGCCAAATGCACGGGCCACCTGAGCGTTCACCAGGCCCAGGTTTCCGGCACCGATCACAACGAGGCTCTCGCCGGGCTTCACGCTCAGCTTGCGCACGCCGTGGATGGAGGTTGCCAGAGGCTCCAGATAGCAAGCCTGTTCAAAGGGCAGGTTGGGGTCGATTTTAAACGTGCGGCGCACAGTGGCCAGAAAGTACTGGCACATGGCAAAGTTGCCGGGAACGTTGTCGCGAACCAAGTCCACGGTGTTCACACAGCTCTTGGTGTTGCCGACCTTGCACTGCTCGCAGTAGCCGCAGCCGGCATAGGCAAGAGCTACGTGGTCGCCAACCTCAAACTCCGTCACGCCGGGGCCCAGCTCAGCGATGATGCCGGACTCCTCGTGTCCGGGAGCCCAGGGAAACTCGCGCTTTCGGGCGCCGGTCCAGGTCTGCCAGTCAGTGGTGCAAATGTTGCAGTTCTGGATTTTAACCAGCACTTCGTTGGGGCCGGGACTGGGAACGTCGAATTCCATGACTTCCATCTGACGAACACCAGTCATAACTGCTGCCTTACCCTTCATCATAAAAACCTCCTAAACTGTGGCCTTGGCCACTTTGCATTTTATGTTTTGATTTTTGCATTTGGGGAGATTACTGCCGCTCCGACATGATCTTGCTCAGATCATTGATACCGGTCACACCAGCCTCGACCAAGTGCTGTCTCAATTCCTCGCCGGAATACATGCCTCTGATCTGGACCGCCTCGATCAACATAGGGATGTTGACGCCAGAAATCACCTCGACCGGGTACTTGCTGGACAAGGCGCCAGCGCAATTGGAAGGTGTGCCGCCGAACATATCTACCAACAGGAGGGAGGGATCCTCCTGCCCCTCCAACAGACTGGATACCTGGTCCATAAACTCCTCAACGGTCATTCCGGGAAGCAGAGGAACTGCATACACTTCGTCGGTGATACCGACGATCATTTTCAGGCCTTCGATCATATGTTCCCCCACTCTGCCGTGGGTCATCAGGATGATTTTTCTTTCCTTCGCTGACATCTATTTTTCTCACCTCGATGTTCTTGTTTTGGATGTTCTCGACAATATTTTTTTAAAAGACAACGACAATTTATACATAAGCAATAAGCGTGCCAACTTGTGTAGTGTAGTAAAACATTTACCCGCAAATACGCCTCGCGGCCTTGATTTCGTCCAACATGGATGGAGTCTCCAAAATTTCCACCCCGATTAAAGCCATGATCTTTGCTCCATTGATTGTAGCATCCTCCACCTCTTCGGAACCTGTCAGCTCGGTATAGGCCGGCGAATGGTGGGTGACAGAACCAGGCTTTTTGTTGACTCGCAGCAGGGGGTGGAGTGCGGGAATTACACTGCTGACCGTTCCCATATCGGTGGAAGCACTGGAAGTATCCTCTGTATATTCGGGGATATTGAGATAAGCTATCTCTCTCCGGAACAGCTCCACCAGTTTTTCATTACTTTCCAGACTGTCGCAGTTCCCTTCGAAGTGAGAAATCTTCAATTCCGTCCCGGTTGCAAGAGCAGCGCCCCTGGCACAGTTCTTGACTTTTTCCGCCAATTCATGGCAGTAGTCTGTTTTATTGGCACGGATGATCAAGGCGGCGCTGGCATGATCTGGTATCATGTTGGCGGCATCTCCTCCATCCGGAATGATGCCATGGATCCGTGCGTCCTCCCGTGTCTGCTGCCGCAGTGCATTAACACTGTTGAACAGCTGGATGACTGCATCCAGCGCATTGATTCCCATTTCAGGCGCGGAGGCTGCATGGCTGCTTTTTCCCCAAAAATCAAACTGCAGACTGGTGGAGGCCAAGGTTGTGGGCGCGGGTACTGTTACATTGCCGGGGTGGATCATCATGGCGAGATCTACGTGGTCAAATACGCCCTTCTCCAACAAAATACCTTTGCCCTGGGCTGTTTCTTCCGCGGGCGCACCAATCAGCCACACCTCGCCTGGATACTGCTCCAGGAAGGGGGCCAGACCCATTGCCGCGCCTACACCCATGGCGGCGATCAGGTTATGACCGCAGGCATGACCGATGTTTGGCAGCGCATCATATTCAGCCACCAGGCCGATCCTTGGACCATTTCCATTTTTTTTGCAGGCCACAACTGCGGTGGGGATCCCCTCTATTTCATTCCACACCTCAAAGCCTTCTGCTTTTAACATCTCACGGACCTTTGAGGCGGCAAGGTATTCCTCCATTGAGAGTTCCGGGTGTTGGTGAAGATACCGGGCCAGAGACAAAATTTTCTCCCGCCGTTCATCGATCTCTTTGATACATTTTTCTCTGCTGGATTCCAGCATCTGAATCATCGCCTTCCTTGTCGTGCTATGATGTTGTTATTTATGAGCAATTTATATGCCAAAATATGTAGTGTAGTGTCTAAAATAAACAAATTTTGCTTTACTCAAAAAAATACCGGAACATTTTTACAGAAAAATGTTCCGGTAAATGCCACATATCCAATTGTTTGATACCATTCAGCGCTAAGATGCAGTTTCACCGCGTTCCGGCAAGATGATCAGCAAGTAGCACACTTCTGATTCCAACATCCGGATCTTCAATTGGTAGGCTACTGATGTTGTGATGGAATACAACAAATTGAAATCCTCTCTTCTGTTGTTTTTCACCAGTTCTGTTGCCTCGGACAAGGGAAGGGCCTCTCCCGTTGCCAAACGTTCAAACATACAAATTATGTGCAGGTACACCCTGGTCAGTGCTGTCACTGACAGTTCCGTCTGGCAGATTCGACTTTCGATCTTCCTTAGAATATAACCGCACTGTGTGATCAGAAGGTCTGAATCTAAAGAAGGAGCAAAGGTCTGAATCCGGCTGTTGATCAGTGCGATCACCTCTTTCCGGGTAAGCTCCCGGCCAGACAATTCTGACGGCACCTGTCGGTTCGTCCAACCACGCAGGGTCAAATCGATTTCACTGAGCCCCTGGTTCGTCAGGACCTTGCTCATTTCGAGGAAAGGCACATTCTCCACTCCGGGATTCACACTTCCGATGATCAAACGCAGCCGGGGGCCCAGCCGTTTGGCGACATCAGCCACTTCCCCTATCACACCGACAGGAATCACATCCATAGTTCTGGTCAAGGGCAGGTGCTCCAGCAAAATCTCCCGCGCACGGGCTGCCGCACCGATCCCACTGTGGCACACAGTCAGCACCACATCCCGGTCTCCTTGACACAAATCTTCTCCTGGCGACTGTTTTGGAACCTCCTCGTCCAACTTCAGCATGGTTCTGCAAATAAAATCTGTGTAGTCTTTGTAGTTATCCGCCGCGATATTGGCGGCATCATCTAAATCTGCATCGCTGATCAGGACCAGTTTTCCAGCCTCCAGCACCAGAGAATTGCTGGCCCCAGGAATAATGCGGCACCGCACCCCGGTCTTTTCCTGAATATCCCGCTCCATCAACGGGAGGGAATCAATATCCCCCAGCACCAAAACGCCAGTCCCTTGGTCAGCCCGCTGGACCAGCTGGCACAAATTCTCAAAAATCGATTCCGGCGTCCATTCCAACGGCACATCAAGCGCCTGAATATGATTGGTTGAAAAAACCCGGTTTGCTACTTCCGCCATGCCGGATGCCACTCCGCGGCCATAGGCCGCCACCACGACGCCGATTCTCTTATACCGGGCCGGAGCCTGCTGCTGGGTCAAGAACATGGCCAAAAATCCAACCTCATCTTCTGGAATTTTCACAGACAACTGCCGTGAAAGTTCAGGAAGTATTTCTCTGACCACATCCATCTCCAGAGGATATTGGGTTCTGATATAGGACAGGTTGGGGTTATATACCAACTGTCCCGCTTTGAGCCGCCAAATGAATTGCTGCAAATGCATAGACAATGCAATACCCAAGCGATGGGGATAAGTTCGGTTCAAACTCCTTGAAGCAAAGTCGATCAGCTGCTTAGTCGCCTTCCAAATAGCCGGTGTCACAATATTGGGACCCCCTTGCTCGGTCCCGCCTTCCTGACCGGGAGCGGTTCTGATTACCTGATCGTAATACCGCTCCAATTCAAGGCTAATGGCATTTTCCAGGTCTCCCTGAGATTGCGATGAAGATTTGTAGCAGTCCAGGCGTTCCTCCACAAAATCATATAAATCCATTGTCGAGGTATCGCTCCGCGGCGGAAAGCTTTCCTGCTCCGCTTCATCCAAACTCAGCAGCAGTCCCTTTTTTTGTCCTTTGGATAGCACTTCCGGGTTAGGGAGTGCGAAATAGGCTTTTTGCGGCAAATCATGAATTCCAATCGTGAGCATACGGGAGCCGCCCTGATGGGCAGTACTGAGATATGCCAAATAGCTCTTGGCGCATGCCAGCTTGATATCGTTTTTCAAGCTTCCGACGTTTTCCTTGCATTCGTAGGAAATCAGCAGCTGCAAAGCTTCTTCGGACAGCCAGATGGGAATTCCAAGACGATTTGCCTCTAGCTTCAAAAAGTGCCGAACCAATTCCAGCCGTTCATTTGGCGGTCGCTCCGCCAAATTCGGCATCTGGATTACCACAGGAATCCGGCGCATGAAGGTATTCAGAAGTACCTCCGAGGGGCGCTCTGTGGTTGCGGCAATAATCATCACATTGCTCTTCCGCTCGATAGTCTCGCCCAAACGGCGATATTTATTTTTATCCAGTAGGGTAAACAATAGCTCCTGTCCTGTGGAGGCCAATCGATGGATCTCATCCAGAAAGAGTACGCCACCCTCCGCCTTTTCCACCATTCCGGGTTTATTTTCCGTAGCACCAGAAAAAGACCCCTTGGCATGTCCGAATAACTGAGAAAGCAGCAGCTGCGGGTTATCTGCATAATCAGCGCAGCTGAATAAAACAAAAGGGGGCTCCTTGGAGGAATTTCCAAACGCGCCTGTCTCTACCGCATAACGCCACATTTCCTCTGCCAGCATACTTTTGCCCACGCCGGACTCTCCGATAATCAACGTGTGCAGCCCGTTTGGAGGATAAGATACAGCTGCCTTTGCCAGTTGAATCTGTGCCTTGATGCTTCCTTCCACTCCAATAATGGATTGGAAGGCTTTTGGGGGATTCTCTTTCTTTCCCCTTGTGCCGGAAACCATAGATGGCTTCTTATTTTCCGGAATTTCAGGTGCCTGTACCGGGTATCTCAAGCGTTGCGCCCGTATCTCCTCAGCCATTCTTGGTAACAGGAACTTCACTGGTTTTTTACCTATTTTTTCCAGACTTCCGCTGCGGCACAGTTTATTTAAATCTGCAGATGCATCACTTCGTTGAATGCCCAGTGCCTTTGCAATGGTGGCTGCGTCGATCCCAGGCGATTCCCCAGGAGGTACCAAATCCCGAACATGCTCTTTTATGTATGCATAAATTCGCTCCTGCCGATTCATCATTTTCCTCCTAAGCATGCCAACACCATAGATAGACTACCAGTTCAGATGATTGCTAGTATAGCAGAACACTTCTTTTTTTTCAACCGGGCAGCCCGTCCGGCTGCCCAGCACCCACAGACAGCTGTTATGGAAAATCCTGCAAAAGTCCTCCGCAAGTGCTTTGATGATGAAATGATGGAACTTTTACTTCGATTCAGAACAAACATGACACACAGTTGTCGTGTTCCTGTGCTATAATGCAGACAGAATCAGAAAAGGCGGTGATTTCCATGAAGATGGAGCGGCTCATCGGTATTCTGTCTATCTTGCTCCAGCGGGAAAAAGTCACTGCCCCAGAGCTGGCGGAGCAGTTTGAGGTGTCCCGCCGGACCATCCAACGGGACATCGAGTCCCTGTGCCGGGCGGGCATCCCCATCGCCACCGCCCAGGGAGCGGGGGGCGGCATCTCCATCATGGAAGGCTACCGGGTGGACCGGACAGTGCTCACCCATCCGGAGATGCAGGCCATTCTGGCTGGCCTCAGGAGCCTGGACAGTGTCAGTGGCACCCGGCGCTATGCCCAGCTGATGGAGAAACTGTCTGCCGGAACGGGTGGGCTGGTACACGGCGGCGTCCACATGCTCATTGACCTCTCCTCCTGGTACAAGACCAGCTTGCCGCCGAAAATTGAGCTGATACAGGGGGCCATTGAGCAGCACCGCACCATCTGTTTCACCTATTTCTCCCCGAAGGGAGAGTCGGTGCGCACCGTGGAGCCCTGCGATCTGGTGTTCCACTGGTCTGCCTGGTATGTGTGGGGCTGGTGCCGGAGCCGCGAGGCTTTCCGCCTGTTCAAATTAAACCGCATGACGGAACTGGCTACCGGGGAACTTTTTGAGCCCCGGCCTGCGCCACTGCCCGATCTGGAACCGGAGCGGGTCTTTCCGGTAAACTATCAGGTCACCGTTCTCTTTGACCCCACCTGCCGCTGGCGGCTGGTGGAGGAGTACGGCGCGGACCGCTTCACTGAGGAACCAGACGGCAAACTCCGCTTTACCGGAGGGTTTCCAGATGCCGACAGCGTGCTCAGCTGGGTACTGACCTTCGGGGACAAGGCGGAGCTGCTAGAGCCGGAGGAGCTGCGGGAGCAGCTGCGGGAATTGATCGAAACATTGGCCTATCGTTACGGGAGGGATTAGTATGGCATCCCACAAGGACTTTGTGGACTATGTGGCTGAGCAGCTCCGGGAGGTGGGTGCCATCCGCAGCCGGAAGATGTTTGGCGAGTACGGCCTTTACTGCGACGAGGTGTTCTTTGCGGTCATCTGTGACGACCAGCTTTTTGTAAAGATCACTCCGGAAGGTGAGGAAGCATTCCCAAACCTGCCTAAGGCTCCACCCTATGAGGGGGCCAAGGCATCCTTCCTGGTGGAGGATGTGGAGGACCGGGATACTATGACCGCCCTTGCCCGTATCACCTGTCTGGCTCTTCAGGCCAAGCCCAAACAGACACGGAGGAAATGACGATGTCCTTTGACTACAAGAAAGAGTACAAGGAATTCTATTTGCCGCCCAGAACGCCGGGCATCGTCACGGTGCCCGCTATGAATTTCCTCGCTGTGCGTGGCCAAGGTGATCCCAACGAGGTGAGCGGCGCTTACAAGCAAGCCCTGGAACTGCTCTATGCCGTGGCCTTCACGATCAAAATGAGCAAGATGGGCAAGCACCAGTTGGAGGGCTACTTTGACTATGTGGTGCCGCCTCTGGAGGGCCTTTGGTGGCAAGAAGGCATCCATGGCGTGAATCATTCCCGAAAGGCGGATTTCCGGTGGATCTCCCTGATCCGCCTGCCGGAGTTTGTGACCACAGAAGCCTTTGACTGGGCCGTCCGGGAAGCCACGGAGAAAAAGCAGCGGGATTTCTCCAAGGTGGAGTTTTTTCCCTGGGAGGAGGGCCTGTGTGTCCAGTGCATGCACCTGGGCCCCTACGACAATGAACCAGCCACCGTGACCTCTATGGAGGAGTACGCCAGGGGGCAGGGCTATGAATTGGATTTCAGCCAGGGCCGGTTCCACCACGAGATCTATTTGAGCGATGTGCGCCGGTGCATGCCGGAAAAGCTGAAAACCGTCATCCGGCAGCCCGTCAAGCGGCAAGAACAGGAGTGAGACCATGGCAGTATCCAAAGTGACCGTCCACTTTCCGTGTCCGGTGGAGCAGGTGTGGCAGACCGTGACCGACCTTATGAATACCGCCTGGCGCAGTGATCTCAAACGGGTGGAGGTGCTGGACGAGGCCCACTTTGTTGAGTACACAAAAAGTGGCTATGCCACAAACTTCACCGTCACGGCCTACGAACCCCTCCGGCGCTGGGCCTTTACTATGGAGAACGGCAACATGTCCGGCTCCTGGGAAGGGATCTTTGAGACGGTGGAGGGCGGCACACGGCTCCATTGCACCGAAACTGTGGGCGCCAAGCGCTGGTGGATGCGTCCCTTTGTTCCCGGCTATCTCAAACGGCAGCAAAAATTATATCTGGAGGATTTGCGCAGAGAACTGCGGCACCGTTTCTGATCCATGTCTGAACTCATCACAAATCTCAAACCGTGTTGTTCGCTTTCGTTCTCAAATCGTTTATGATCACATTGTCAGCCGAAGCTGAACAATTCTTTGAGGAGATCGTAACATGAACACGGATAAAATTTTTGCAGAAGCCATTGCCAACGAATATGCCCCCAAGGACACCTCCAAGGTGGTCGCCCTGCGGAAGCTGGACCGCAAGGCCAAAGGTCCGGCCAATATCTTCGCCTACTCCTTCGGTGTTGGGATGACCATGGTCCTGGGTCTTGGGATGTGTCTTTCCATGCAGGTGATCGGCGGAGGCGGCGTTCTGATGACAGGGGCCGGGATCCTTCTGGGGATTCTGGGCATCGTGGGCGTGGGTTTGAACTATCCCATTTACAAAAAGCTCCTGCGGACCGGCAAGGAAAAGTATGCCTTTGAGATCATGCAGTTGGCCCGAGAGATCAGCGAATCGGCAGAGTAACACAAGGAGGGCGGCAGATGAACAAGTCCGAGAGCAAATACTTCAATACCGCCCTGCGCCTGGATGAGGCGCTGATTGCCCTGCTGGAGGAGAAGGACCTGGAGTATATCACGGTAAAAGAGATCTGTCGCCAGGCAGGTGTGAACCGCTCCACGTTTTACCTGCACTATGAGACCATTGCGGACCTGGTGGAGGAAGCCTTGGAGATGATCAACCGTCGCTTCCTCTCCTATTTTCCTCAGCGGCAGGACAGTGTTGTGAGCAATCTGGGCAGCCGGGACCGGGAAGAGCTGGTTCTGGTGACAAGGGAATATCTGGTGCCGTATCTCCGTTTCATCCGGGACAACAGGAAGGTCTACCGGGCTGCCTTCCGGAATCCGGGCAGCATGGGCGCCCACGCACGCTACCGGGAACTGAAGCAGCATATCCTGAGTCCTATCCTGGAGCGGTTTGAGATTCCAGCCGCCCACCGCCCCTACTACATCGCTTATTACATCGAGGGCATCGCTGCCATCGTCAAGGAGTGGCTGCGGCAGGACTGTGCCGACGAGGTGGAGATGATCGCCGACATCATCGAATCCTGTGTGCGCCACAGGGATGGAAGCGATGAGAAATAGGAACAGGGGTCCACGCCTGCTTCGGGCCTGGCGGGAGGATTACATGGGGCAGATCTTTCTGAGCGCCGCTTTGTCCTTGGGTGTCACAGGGTTCTTCGTTGTGTACCATGGGTACCTGGGGCTTTGCTATGCTTCGATGTGGCATGGGAGCAACGGAATTTTTTACCTCCTGCTCATGGTTATTTGGGGTACCATTCTTCTCACGGAGAAACGGAACCAAACCTGGCCCGCGTCCGAGCAAAACCGCTGCCTCCGCCGGGCATTTCTCATCAGTTCTCTACTTCTTTTGGGGATGGATGTGGCGCTGATTTGGCCCATCATCTATGGGATGATTGTGTCCATCACCCTACGGCTGCTGGGAAAGGGCGTACAGCAAGCAACAAGCCTCTCATACTGTGATTCTTTGAAAAACACAGTATGAGAGGCTTGTTGTGGTCTGCCTGCTTACCGGGCGCCATAGAAAGAATCTTAGATTTCCCGGATTTCCCGCTGCAGCCGCTCCAAAAATTCCGCCGCCGGAATGCCGTCCATCTGGGTGTGGTGGAACTGGAAGGATACCGGTAAGGTAGTGCGCAGCCACTGTTTCCGGTACTTGCCCCAGATAAGAAAGGGGTTGTTGTAGCACCCGGCATAGATGTTCACCGCGCCGTCAATCTCATACCCCGCCAGGGCAGAGGTGCCGATGACCATGTAATCTTCCCCCAGCTCAAAGCTTTTCCCGCTCTCATGGACCTGCCCGGTGAGTTTTCGGTAGTCCCGGTTAAATGGTTCCAAGTCAGGGGAAACAGGAATGTCACAGGTGGCAATGCCGCCGTCAAGGGTGGTCACCACGGTATTGATCGCCAAGCGGTCGTACTGCATGAGCTTCTTTCCCACCGGGAGCAGGTAGAAGTCCTCCATCCCGGCTGCCGCCTTTCCAATACACCAGCAAAGGAGCATATTGAATTTATAGCCCCGTTTCCGGCTCAGACGCACCAGCGGTGTCACATCCAGGGTCTTCATCAGAGTGACCATGGGCATGGGGGCCTGCATCCAAAGTTCAAAAGCCAGCGCACGGGAGGTGCTTTTTGGATCTACTTCTCTCATGTTGTTCTCCATTCTTTCTGTAAAGTCCGGTTGGGTTGGCCGCGGCAAGTGATTCATATCATACCATAGTGTCTGATGGCCGGCAACCGATTTCCGTGTTCCAAAGCCGGAACTTGTGGTATAATAGCGCAAAGCGGCTATTATACCTGGATTTTAAGTCCTTTTTCTCGCTTCTATTGGGACAACCGGAAAAGTTGACACATGATACCATACGCTAAATGAACGCAACGAACAACGAGGACCGAACATGAAACGTATTTTTCTTTTGGAGGACGACGAGACCCTGGGGCGGGGGATCGCCATGGCTCTGACCGGGCCGGAAACTTCCGTTATTTGCTGGCCCAGCCTGTCCAAGGCACGGGAAGCACTGGCGGAGGAGCGCTTTGACCTGCTGATTCTGGATGTCAATCTCCCCGACGGCAGCGGCCTGGACCTGCTGCGGCAGGTGCGCTCAGAGGGTGGCACCACTCCGGTGATTCTGCTCACCGCCAACGATTTGGAGCTGGACGAGGTGACGGGGCTGGAGGCTGGGGCGGATGACTATATTACAAAGCCCTTCTCTTTGGCGATACTCCGGGCCAGAGTGAACGCCCAGCTCCGGCGAAGTGTCCCCAAGGCCTCCCAGAGCCTGTCCGTTGGCCCCTTTGTCTTTGATTTTGAACAGATGGACTTTCGCCGGGATGGTAGGGGAGTGGAGCTGTCCAAGACAGAACAGAAGCTGCTGCGGGTATTGGTGGAGAATCGGGGGCATGCGGTGCCCCGTGCCACGCTGGTGGACCGGGTATGGACGGACGGTGCGGAATTTGTGGAGGAAAACGCCCTGTCCGTCACAGTCAAGCGGCTGCGGAGCAAGCTGGAGGCCGACCCCTCCAAACCGGAATACCTGAAAACGGTGTATGGCATCGGCTACACCTGGGCGGTGAAGCCATGACGGGATATGTGATCGCGGGAGTAGCCCTGCTGCTGGCCCTGGCTGTGGTCGCCTATGGCCGCTGGCGGACTGTCCGCACTATGAGGCGGCTGGACGAGATGCTCACCTCCGCCATGAACGGCAGTTTTTCGGAAAAGGACTTTGACGAGAGCCGTCTTTCTGCCCTGGAGAGCCGGCTGGCCCGGTATCTGGCGGCCAGCGCCCTGTCTGAGCGGAATGTGCGGGAACAAAAGGACCAGATCAGCGCCCTCATTTCCGACATCTCCCACCAGACCAAGACCCCGGTGGCCAATCTCCAGCTCTATGCCCAGCTGCTCTTGGAGCAGCCCCTCACGCCCCAGGGGAGGGAATGTGCCGCCGCCATCTCCGCCCAAGCGGAAAAGCTCCAGACCCTCATCGAGGCCCTGGTCAAGACCTCCCGTTTGGAGACGGGAATTCTGCTTCTCCACCCCCAGTCTGGAGAGATTTCCCCGGTGGTGGAGCGTGCCGCTGCCCAGTATGCCCCAAAGGCGGCGGAAAAGGGCATTGCCCTGACCCTTGGACCGCATTCAGGCTGCGCTGTCTTTGATCCCAAGTGGACGGAGGAGGCAGTGTGCAATCTGCTGGACAACGCCGTCAAATACACGCCGGCCGGCGGGAGTGTGACGGTGGAGGTGAAAAACTATGAGCTGTTTTCCGCCATCCGGATCACTGACACCGGGCCGGGTGTTTCTGAGGGGGAGCAGGCCAAAATTTTTGGCCGCTTTTACCGTGCTCCCAGTGCTTATCAGGCAGAGGGCGTGGGCATTGGCCTCTATCTTACCCGGCAGATCGCGGAAAAGCAGGGCGGCTATGTAAAGGTGGAGAGTACACCTAGAAGGGGAAGCGTGTTCTCCCTTTTTCTGCCACGCCCGTAAAGGACTTCTTTCAAAACTGTCACATTCTTGAAAGTACCAGGACAGATTTCTATGCTAAAGTCTGTATTGTCAAAAGACGGTACAGACTTTTTCTTTGGAGGAGAACAGTATGATAATTTTACAGACCCGTGATCTGAAAAAATACTACGGCTCTGGGGACACCCAGGTGAAGGCACTGGACGGCGTGGATCTGAGCATTGAGCAGGGAGAGTTTGTGGCCATTGTGGGCACCTCCGGTTCCGGCAAATCCACTCTGCTCCATATGCTGGGCGGGCTGGACCGGCCCACCTCGGGCACTGTCACTGTGGACGGCAAGGACATCTTCGCCCTGAAGGACGAGGCCCTGACCATTTTCCGCCGCCGGAAGATCGGCTTTGTGTTCCAGTCCTACAATCTGGTGCCGGTGCTCAGTGTGTGGGAAAACATTGTCCTGCCGGTGGAATTGGACGGGAGCAAGGTGGATGAGGCCTATGTTCGGGAGGTGATTGCCACTTTGGGCTTGGAGAAGAAACTTTCAAACCTGCCCAACCAGCTCTCCGGCGGACAGCAGCAGCGCGTGGCCATTGCACGGGCCCTGGCTACCAAGCCCGCCATTCTTCTGGCCGACGAGCCCACCGGCAACCTGGATAGCCGTACCAGCCAGGATGTGCTCAGCCTGATGAAGGTGACGGGACAGAAGTTTGCCCAAACTATGGTGATGATCACCCATAACGAGGAGATCGCCCAGATGGCCGACCGCATCGTCCGTATTGAGGACGGGCACCTTGTGACGCGGTAAGGGGGCGATGGATATGAACGTCTCCAACCGCGGCTGTATCCGCCGCCTGAGCCTGCGTGCTCTTTTTGCCAACCGAACCCGGAACATCGTGGCAGTGCTGGCCATCACCCTGACAGCGATGCTCTTTACCTCACTTTTTACCATTGCCCTCTCCATCAATGAGGGCATCCAGCAAAACAACTTCCGCCAGGCGGGGGGCTGGTCCCACGGCACCTTTAAGTATCTCACCGAGGAACAGTTTGAGGAACTGAAGGACGATCCTTTCATTGACCAGTGGGGCCTGCGCCGCTTTGTGGGGATGCCCAGGTCGGTCCCCTTCAACAAATCCCATGTGGAGATCAGCTACTGCGATGCCAACCGGGCCCACTGGATGTACTGCGACCCGGTGGAGGGCGGACTGCCTCAGGAGGGAACCAACGAGGCTGCTACCGACACCCATGTGCTGGCGCTGCTGGGCGTGGAGCCGGAAATCGGCGCTCAATTCACGGTCACCTTCCCGGTGGACGGACACGAGACGACCCAGACCTTTACCCTGTGCGGCTGGTGGGAGTACGACGAGGCTATCGTGGCCAATCACATCCTCATTCCCGAAAGCCGGGTGGATGCCATCCTGGCAGAAGTAGGTGTGACCCCGCCGGGCAGTGACGGCATGACAGGGGAGTGGAACCTGGATGTGATGTTAAGAAACGGTGCCCGCTCCATTGCCTCTGATCTGAAGGAGATTCTGGCCAACCACGGCTATCAGTCAGATATTCCAGGAGAAAATTATATTTCCATCGGTGTCAACTGGGGCTATACCGGGGCGCAGCTGTCCGATAAGCTGGACCCCACTGTGGCAGCCATTATCGTGGGTGTACTGGCCCTCATTTTGCTTACCGGGTATCTCATCATCTACAATGTGTTCCAGATCTCTGTGGCGGGGGACATCCGCTTCTACGGCCTGCTGAAAACCATCGGCACCACGCCCCGTCAGCTCCGGCGGATCATCCGCATCCAGGCACTGATCCTCTCCTTCATTGGTATTCCCATCGGTCTGCTGCTGGGCTGGCTGCTGGGCGGTGTGCTCACCCCTATCATTGTCGCACGGCTGGATGGGGTGACCAGTTTGGTCTCGGTGAACCCCCTTCTCTTTGTGGGCTCGGCCCTCTTTGCTCTGGGAACGGTGCTCATTTCCTGCCGCCGTCCCGGCCACCTGGCGGGCAAAGTTTCTCCGGTGGAAGCGGTGCGCTACACCGAAGGCAAGGTGCTGAAACGCAACGGAAAAAGCAGGGGCAAAGGCGTGTCCCTGCTGTCCATGGCCTGGGCCAATCTGGGCCGCAGCCGGGGCAAAACCTTTCTTACGGTACTGTCCCTGACCCTTGCCGTGGTACTACTGAACCTGACGGTAACGTTTACCAGCGGCTTTGATATGGACAAGTATGTGTCCAACTTCACCGCCAGTGACTTTATCCTGGCGGATGCGGGCCAGTTTCAGACGGGTGGGGAGGCCTTCAACAATGAGATGGGAGTGCCGGAGGAAGTGATTGCCGCCGTGGACGCCCAGGGCGGCATCACCGGCAGCGGCCGGGTGTACGGCAAGACGGCTCCGGCACTGGAATTCGTCACCGAGGAATACTACCGCTCCATGTGGGGGCGCTGGTACCCTCAAGAGGTGCTGGACAGCATGGTGGCCACCAAGGACCGCACCGAGGACGGATTGCTGGCGGACCGGGTACAGCTCTACGGCATGGAGCCCTTTGCGCTGGGTTATCTGTCGGTGCTGGAAGGGGACCTGGCAAAGCTCAACGACCCCAATGGCAATTTTGTTGCCGCTGTGTACAGTACCGATGACTATGACAATCCGGATATGAGCAGCCATTGGGCCCGACTGGGCGATACGGTGACTGTCCGCTATGTGGAAGAGACGGAGTACTATAACCCCGACACCGGCGAGGTCTATGGACCATGGGAGAACGTGCCGGAGGGGGTCAACTATGTGGACCGGGCGGTGAAGTACCGGGACGTGGAGTACACTGTGGCCGCCCTGGTGACAGTGCCGTCCGCTCTGAGTTACCGCTACTATGGAGCTGACGAGTTTGTTATGGGAGCGGAGACATTTCTCCGGGATACGGAAACCGACTGCGTCATGTACTATGCCTTCGACACCACGGAAGAGGCCAACGCCGCTATGGAGGCCTTCCTCAAGGACTACACAGAGAACGGAAATCCCCAGTTTGACTACGAGAGCAAGGCCACCTATGCCGGGGAATTTGAGAGCACCCGGAACATGTTCCTTCTGCTGGGGGGAGCTCTGAGCTTCATTGTGGGTCTGGTGGGAGTGCTGAACTTCTTCAATGCCATCCTCACTGGCATCACCGCCCGCCGCCGGGAGTTGGCGGTGCTCCAGTCCATTGGCATGACGGAGCGGCAGCTGCGGACCATGCTGGCGTTGGAGGGACTGTTCTATACGGTAGGCGCAGCACTTCTGGCCCTGGCATTGGTTGTAGTCACCGCGCCCTTTGTGGGGCCCGGCCTAAACGGGCTGATCTGGTTTTTTACCTATCACTTCACCATCTGGCCCATTGCTGTGGTGCTGCCCCTGTTCGGGGCGCTGGGCATCCTCATACCGGTCTTGAGCTGCCGCGCCGCCCAGCACTATTCCGTGGTGGAGCGCCTGCGGCAGGAATGAGACACAAAATCAAACCGATTAGCCATCCGTGAGCAGCGGCTGCCTGCAGATGGCGTGTTTCCGTCCGCACGGCTCAGACTTCGCAGCGGTAAAATTCCCAAAACAAGTTGCAGGATACGGTCAGAAAAAGCCACCAGCCAAAGGGCTGGTGGCTTCTCTTATGGTTGCCGAACAAGAGTTAGAGGTCAGCAGGACGACACGCAATACCAAAGCGAAACCCAGCGTCTGTACAGCTGCCATCACCATAGGGTTCCTAACCGATATGTTCCGTACCGATCATGTTTTAACTCTACCTATCATGTGCGTGGAGTAAGGGATCAGAAAATCACGTTCAAAATCAGCCGTGGTCAAAGGACGGCTATAATAGTACCCTTGACCGTAGTTGCAGGCAAGCTGAGCCATCATCTGTTCATTTTCCTGCGTCTCCACTCCCTCAGCCACAGTGCTGATATTCAGTTGCTTGGCCAGCTCCAGAATACACGCCATGATCTTTCGCTGTGTTCCATCTGTATCCTTGGCCACGCCCATCAAAAACAGCCGATCCAGCTTTAACTCGTCAATTTTCAGCCGCCCCAAGGTATTAAGCGAGGAGTAGCCGCTTCCGAAGTCATCCATGGAAATGCGGAATCCGGCGGCCCGCAGCTGGGTAATACAGGCGTTGACCTTATCCATCTGCTCCAAAGCCAGGCTCTCTAAGATCTCCAGGGTAATATACTTGGGGGATATGTCATATTTCCCAGTAATAGCCAAGAGCTTCTCCACATATCCCTCACTGGCGAACAGAAGTCTGGTCTGATTGACGGAGATATTCATTGGTACGATTCCCTCATCCAGCCATTGCCGCAGCTGTTTGCAAACCTGCTCTACCATATAGAGATCCAGCTGTACGCAAAAGCCGTTTTCCTCAAACAAAGGAATGAACTGATTGGGATAGATCATGCCTTTGTCCTTACTCTGCCAGCGCACCAATGCTTCGGCACCGGTCAGCAGACCCGTATTCAAATCCATTTTGGGCTGCAAATACATGCAGAATTCTTCCTGCTCCAGGGCACGCTGCATATGGCTCTCCACATAAAGCCGCATCTGTTCCGTATCGTGGAGATTTTCGTCATAGATACAGATGGACTGCTTTTTATTCTTTTTTGCCTGTGCCAATGCAGACATCATGTAGTTATGCTTGGCGGGAGCGGAGAATGGCTCGGGGGCTGCCGCAGTCAGCACACAGCCGCAATAGATTGAGACAGAATATTCCCCCAGCAGAGGGGAGGCCTCATCCTGGATTAGCTTCAGGAGGGATTGAACACGCTCGATTGCGGGCTCCTCCTGGTCTTCCCGCAAAGCAAGATAAAATATATCCGCTGACTGTCGGCAGAAAAATTCTCCTGGCTGACAAATCATGTCCAGACAATTCTTGATGCGGCACAGGAACTGGTCGGCAGTGGAAAGACCATAGGTCTCGTTGATGTACTTGAAGTTCCTGATATTCAGAGCTACCAGCATTAGGGGGATTTTTTGGCTGCATGCCTGGGTAAGCAGTGAGCGGAATTCCCCGCCGTTATATGCGCCCGTCAGATTGTCATACCGGGACAGCTGATCCAGCTGCTGCCGGGTGAGGCTTGCCTCCTGGCGGGTTTTTTTAATGCTATGATATAAGAAGTACAGGCAGATGCACAGCAGCAGAACGACAAGTGCAGACAACAGTTGATAGCGATGTACATACAACCACTCGGAGGGAGTGTAGGCCGCTTTTACAGACATGGCCTTATAGAGCATATTTTGGCTTTCTATTTCGGAGACAGAGCGAATGTAACGATTTAAGATAGCCAATAAATTGCCTGACACATGACCGGTCACGCCCATACAGTAGGATACGTTTTTGTCGCTGGACCAATCAACAGAAAGGTTTTCATAGAGCCCTTGCTTTTGGAGGTAATAGTTTATGGAATATGCATCCAGACGGCCATGGCCCATTTCGCCGGATCTCAGCTTATTAAATACAAACTGTGTGTTTGTATAAAAACGCTGGGTACTCTCAGTGTCCGAGGAGATAGTGTCAGCTGGCCCGGATACCAGCAGACTATTTCCGTCCAAATAAGGCAAGGTAAACTGGATGCCATCCACTGTGATATAAGTTGAAGTGCTGGCAGCACAGGCGATCAGGTCCACTTGTCCTTGCTGGATACGCTGAATGCCATCCTCACAGGACTGTACAATAACAGGTTCATACTGAAGCCCGGTTGCTTCTGCAAAGGCTGCAAAGTAGCGGGCGGCCATTCCATCTACTTGTCCATCCCGGACATATTGCAGCGGTGCATTTCCATCGCAGAAGGCAACCTTCAGTGTCCCTAAACTCTGAATATATTTTTTGTCCTGCTCCGATATGACAAAGCGGTTGTTGGAGTAGAAATACTCGTCATAAAGTTCCGTTTGCAAATAAGGATAGGCCCGGCTTATCTGGTACAGGGCATTGTTGAGGGGCTGGAGCAAAGACTGGTTCCCTTTATACAGCGCAAAGTAGTAGGGGGTGGGAGAGAATCGGGCAATGCTGCGGAAGTTATCCATAATTGCCATGTCAACCTGTAAAACAGCATCGGCCTTTCCCGTCTGTACGGCCTGGAGCGCCTCTGAAATGGAAGGGTACTCCTTCACTTCGTAAGTAAACCGATTCAAGTTTGCATACTGTTCCAGCTCTTCCATGCGCAGGGATAGCTGTGGAGCTGAGGCAACGATCATCCCATCCCAGGAGGAAAAGTCCTCCTCTGCCCACTGGGTGGAGTCCTCCAAAACGGTCAGAGAGGTATATGTGGTTCCATAGCTGTAGCTCGGATAAAGAAAATATTCTTCAAGCTCCGGGAGATAGTTCATGGTTCCCATCATGTCAATCTCGCCGGTCATCAGCATTTGCATCAAGGTGTTGATTTGTGTATTGGTATCCCCCGTGGCTGTTACAAACTCATAATCCCAGTTCGTATACAGACTGAGGTATTCCAAATATTCTGTCATATACCCGGCGTATTCCCCATCTTCATCCAGATAGGAAATGCCATGCTGGATAGGGAACCCCACACGCACCACAGTGTTCCCGGTTGAAGCACCCAATGCCGTTGGAATCATAGATCCCACGATGCATGCCGTTAATATTAGCCCTGCCAACTGTCTTATCCGTTTCACGATAACACAGATCCTCTCTTGAATAGCTATGTAGCTATGACGATCCTTTTGTAACAATGCAAATATGTTTTGCGATGGTATACGATCATACTTATCTTTCAACTAAATCTGCTGAGACAGGGGGCTGGCGGTTATTTTTCTTGTCGTGATACAGATCGGCATCTGCCGCCTCAATGATATCTTCCAACTTGTCGGCAGCAGAAAGTCTTGCCTTTCCAATGGAAATGCTTGTCCAGGCTTTCTCGCCTTTTCCGGCGTCTGCCATGGCCTTTTTTATTCTCTGCGTAAAGGTGTGTGCCTGCTCCTCGTTTGCAATGCCGCTGCAAAGAAGGACAAACTCATCACCCCCCATTCGGCATACTATGTCAGAAGAGCGGACCATATTGTTTAGTGTCATGGCCATTTTTTTGAGTACACGGTTTCCAGACATATGGCCGAAGGTATCGTTGATCTCTTTGAATTTGTCTACGTCAATGATAAAGAGCCAGCAAGAGGGATTTGCATCCACATAGTGCTTACAGCGTTCCTGAAAGGTGCGGTAGTTGACTAAGCCGGTCAGACCATCCCGCTCAGCCAATGTGCGCAGGTATTCCATCTTTACCATTTCTTCATTAAATTGGTTCAGAAGGGTTTTGGGATAGTACTCTCCGTCTGTCTGCTCAATGTTGGGCAGCGAGTGGTGAATGTGAATGATTTTCCATTCATCCTCTCTGCGGCGGTAGACTATAGAGAAACGGCTGTCCATATCAATGGTAGTTTCTTTATCTTCGCTTTCCCAGTAAATATAGATTTCTCCATATACCAGACAAAGGTCTTCCGACAGAAAAACCGAGTCGCACCAAAAATCCCGAAACTGAAATTGAATATTGTTACGCTCGGAAAATTCTTCGTACATAGCGGTTTGAAATTCTCGCGCAGTTTGGTAGATTTCATGCTTGCCCGTTCCGATAATTGTGCAGGTCGGATCGATAAAGTTTTGAATGGGATGACTTCCATCTTCGTTCAGATCCGCAAAATAGGTTTGCCACATCTGTTGGGTAAATAGATTAAAATCCATCATATCCACTCATAGCTCCTTTAAGCAAAATAACTGCAATGCATGTTCTTGGGCCATTACCGATGTAACTATGGCACTGATCCTTGCTTGCATGTCTGCACCGCCGCTTTGTTTGGAGGGAGCCCTACTAAGACTGCTGTATATATTCTACCATCTGTTCCCAATTTCTACAATATATTATTCTTTATTCTTCCATTTTTGAAAGAAAAATTTCATGCCAAATGGAAGCAGCAAAAGCAGACGGCATCCGCTGATACGCGGCGCGGGCAATCCCGTTGCGGAGAGAAGCTTCAGGTATAAAATAACCCTGCCTCATCCAAACAAATATCAGCCATTTGTTCCGGTTGGGCAGGGTTATTCTACACTTATGTATTAAGTTTTATGGCAAAACCGCATTTTCCGCTGTTTTTGACTTCGTATAACGCTTCATCCGCACGCTTGAACACTTCATTATACTTATCGCCCTTTTTACAGCGGCAGCCGCCAATACTAATGGTCAGGCCGCTCAGGGGATATTGATTTGACAGCACAGCCACCCGGCGGAGCACATCCTGTACCTTGTCATTCAGAACAGTGTCTGTGAGAAATTCGTCTACATAGATGATAAATTCGTCACCGCCAAATCTGCCGATGCAGTCCGTTTTCCGGAAACAAGACTGCAGCACCTCTGCAATCTGCACGAGAACCAGATCGCCGTGGTCATGGCCGTAGTTGTCATTGACCTGTTTAAAGTTGTCCACATCAACGATCAGCAGTGTGCCGCCGGATCGTTTGAGCCGCCTGCGGATTTGCTTGATCAGATAGGATTTGTTCAAAAGGCCGGTCAAAGCATCCTGGCGAATGTATCTGCTGTTGTGAAAATGCCGTATGATGAGCGTTGTTGCGATGACCATGTTCAGAACATTCAGACCAAGTCCGAGATTCATCAGGAGCATGTGTTTCGGGGAAATCAGATTCTCTCTTGGAATTGCCATGACTACGCTCCAGCCGCTGCTCAGGTTACATGCATAGAGATTGTAGTCCTCCTTAATAGACCCCGCATAATGGGAGACTTCGTTGGAGGTATCGGCCAGTACATCCGCCTGAACTGTGCCGAGGTCTATGTGCCCGATGGAATACGCCAGTGTTTGATTGGGATCATAGACCAGTAGACCGTAGCCGTCTGCCAGCTCGGAAAAGCCCATCCAGTTCTCACTGGTGAGATACACATCTATGGCAACCACATTGTGAGCGTCGGCAAGTGCAAGGGACATTGTGAATACATCCTGCCCGGTAACGGCATCCTGATACAGATCAGAAAACACAATGGTACCCGGCGCTGCCTCCACCGCATCCGTATACCAGGATTTGGACAAAAAGTCGTAGTCCTCGTCCCCCTCCCACGGGTTTGCGGCGACGATACCGCCATCCAGAACGGCATAGATGTCCAGAACATTGTTGCCAAACCGCTCGGTGATCTTCTCGCAATAAGATTTCATCCACTGCTGGATCTGCGCCTCAGGTGTGTGCAGTTCAACCATATCGTCCAGATACTTTCCGGCCAGTTCCACGGAGAAGGCATATCCCTGCATCTGCGTTTCGATTTTTTCCATCTGCGCTTGGGCCAGGTAGCCGCCATGCTTTATGGAGTTCTCCAAAATAAATCTTCTGGATTCCAGAATGAAACAGCCAAATATCACTTCTACGACCAAAAAGACCGTAACGTATAAGATAATCCCCAATCTCTTTTTCAATCCGGCGTTTGACTCCATCGATAATATCACCTCTCAGGGAATGAAATTTTGTTTGGTAGACCCTGAATTGCCCAAAAGCTCACAGCAGCGGCAGGCTTCTTTATGGCACGGCTCCTGTAAATGGAACGTGCGCTGCTTTTGGGAAAATCATTGGAAGTATTGAGTGATATCAAGTCTTCTTTAGGAAAATGTTGTAGAAATCTTTCACAGGGATGGGCATGCTGTAATAATACCCCTGGCCGTAGTTGCATCCCATAGATTGGATCAGCGCCTCGTCCTCACGGGTCTCTACGCCCTCTGTGACGGTCTCAATGCCTAGTTTCTTAGCCAGCGCAAAATCAGAAGCATCACGTCATTTTGAGAGGACTTTTGATCATCTCTTAAATCCATCAAAAACATACGGTCCAATTTGATCTGATCTATGTGCAGCTTTCCTAGGGTGTTCAGCGATGAATATCCGGAACCAAAATCATCCATTGACACCCGGAATCCAGCTTTATGGAGACGCGCGATGGTGTTGTTCAGCTCCTCGATGTTTTCAAACGCCAAGCCTTCCAGGATTTCCAGCACGATATACTGGGGCGAGATCTGATAACGGGAGGTGATTTCCAGCAGCTTATCCAAGTAGTCATCGCTGACAAACAGGGACTTTGTCTGATTGATGGAGATGGAAATAGGAGGGTTTCCCTCATCCATCCACTCTCTCAGCAGCTGACATGACTTTTCCAGCATGTAGAGGTCCAGCTGCTTACAGAACCCGTTTTGCTCAAACAGAGGAATAAATTGATTTGGAAACAGAAGTCCGCGTTCCTTTGTTTGCCAGCGGACCAGAGCTTCGGCACTTTCCACTTTACCGGTGTGCAAATTCATTTTGGGCTGGAGATAAACTTGATACTCCCCCTCTTCAAGCGCACGGTACATGTTGGCTTCGATATATTGGCGCAGCTGTTCCTGCTGGTGGATGGAATCATCATACACACAAACATTGCTGTCGCCGGATTGCTTTGCATGGGCCAACGCCACCATGAGACAATTCAGATTTGCCTGGGTGCTGGACAGATCCAGAACGGTTCCGGAGGAAATGGCGCCGCAGTAAATCGACAGCCGATAGCCGTCCAAGAGATCGTCCGCCATCGCTTTCAGCAGGGGTTCCAACCGGTTTATGCGCCGCCGGATGTCCTCAGACTGGCACTCTGAGGTGGCAAGGTAAAAGGAATCGGCGGTGGGACGGCAGAGCAATTCACCAGCTTTCAGATCATCCTGCAAAATATCCTTCATTTTGCACAGAAGCTGGTCTGCCCGGTATGTGCCGTAAGTATCATTGATATACTTAAAGTTGTGAATATTCAAGCCGATCAGGGACCATGGTTCATGATTTTTGATTTTCTGATCTGTAAGCTTGCAGAAATAATTCCGGTTATAGGCGCCTGTTAATTCATCGTGGCTGGAAAGCTGGAGCAGCTTGTTTTCATTGACCAGCGCGTTATATGCCACTTTTTTGTGATAGCCGTAGAAAGCCAGCACAATAACACAGAATAGGAAGAGCAAAGAACCCAGCACAATGGGGATTATGTTTGCCAGGACCCATTCCAGCGGGGTATATTCAATGTCATCCAAAAGATAGCTGGACAGGCGGGCTTGTGTATCCTGGTTGCTGATGGAGCTGGAAAATTGGTTTAAGAGCGAGACCATCATGTCAGCATTGGGCAGGGAATTTGTCACAGCTACAGCATAAGAGAATTCCTTCGTATCTGCCCAATCTGTCACAACATCATCATAAACCACCTTTTTGCGCATGTAATAATTCAAAGAATATTCGTCCATCCAGGTACAGCTGTCCGGGTTGGACAGGATATTTTTCAGGGCTTGCTCTGTGTTCAGGTCAAATTGCAGCACTTCTCCATCTGTGTGGTTGTGCTCTACAGAGTAAGTGCGGCTGGCACAGCTATGGAAGTAGGGAAGAGTCAGACGGATTCCTTTTTCATAAGAAAGGGCAGAATCCGTTGCGATACAGGCGACTAAATCAACCTGGTTATCCTTGATCAATTGGAGTGCGTCCTCAGGGTCATCTTCCAGCACGACTTCGTATTGCAGCCCAACGCTCTTGGCAAAATCGTTAAAATACTCTACAGAAAAGCCTGTCAGCGCACCATCTTTTATATATTGGAACGGTGCGTTTCCCTCAAAAAACAAAACGCGAAGGGTCCCCAATGACCGGATATATTCCAGCTCCTCTTTCGAGGCGCGGAAATGATCGGAATCCAGGAAGTAGCGCTCGTACAACTCCTGCTCCAGGCTCTCATATGAAAGGGACATAATCTCCAGGGCAGAATTGAGCTCAGGAAGCAGATCCTGACGGGTGGGGGCCAGCGCAAAATAATATGGTGTGGGAGAAAAATACCCGATGCTTCTCAAACCGTCCGGCATCGCAATATCTACCTGAAGTGCGGCATCTGTTTCGCCGCTATAAATGGCATTGATTACTTCATCAAAGCTATCGTAGTTTACGACCTCATAGGTAAATCCGTTGACCTTGGCATACTGGTCAAATAGCTCCATTCTGGCAGCCAATCCAGGGTAGGCGGCAATGGTAATTCCATCCCAGTTGGAAAAATTCTCCTTCATATAAGTGGAATCATCCCTGACAGCCAGAACAGTATAGGTAGATCCATAGCTGTAGCTGGGATACAGGAACAGTTCCTCCAGAGCTGCATTGCGGTTCATAGTGCCCATCATGTCGATCTCACCGTTTTGCAGCTGCTTGAGCAGGGTGGAAAGCTGGGTGTTGATGTCTCCTTCCGCCTG
The DNA here is from genome assembly GCF_052117285.1 of Lawsonibacter sp. LCP25S3_E2. Classification (NCBI taxonomy): domain Bacteria; kingdom Bacillati; phylum Bacillota; class Clostridia; order Eubacteriales; family Oscillospiraceae; genus Lawsonibacter; species Lawsonibacter sp. LCP25S3_E2. Next base: position 176,845 of record NZ_JBQKJL010000003.1, on the reverse strand, counting down.
GACATACTCGATCTCCCAGTCGGTAAATAAGGTCAACTGGTTCAAGTAGTCCACCAGGTATCCGGCATAATTTCCGTTTTCATCAATGTAGGATATATTGCCTTGTATGGGAAAGGCCACACGCACAACGTGGTCAGACGCCGCCTGCGTCTGAACCGGAAGAAGATTGAAAATCAGCGTGATACCGACGATCCATAAAACTATGTTATTCTTTAAATGCTTCACATCATAACATCTCGCAGTCTGTCATAGTGTTCCAAAAATCTCTCTTCCCTGTCCCTCATTTCCCAGCGTTCAGGGAATCGAGCTGAAAGCTTCTCACAAAACTGTATTCTGATAGCGCGAATAACAATTTTTTCCTTTTCGTTTTGCATTGTAAAGCGCAAGGTCTGCACAGTGATAAAGCTCAGCAAAAGAGCGGCCGTCCTCAGGATAATGCGCAATACCGATAGAAGCCGTTACCTCAAAAGCAACGTCTGCCTTGTGGTACTCCTTGCGTATGCCATTGATGATTCGGGATACCAGAGAGGTAATATATTGTTCCTTCACATTGGGCATAAAAATCATGAACTCATCGCCGCCGAGCCTGCTGATGATATCGGTACTGCGGCAAAATTGTCTCAGCTTTTCCGCCAATTCGATGAGAAAATTGTCGCCTTCAATATGACCAAACACATCATTGATCTGTTTGAAGTTGTCCAGATCCAACAGCAGCACAAGTCCCGGCTCATCTGGATGACCCGTAATGTACTTACTCATTTTTTTCTCAATGGCAGCACGGTTGAAGACGTTGGTGAGACTGTCTATTTCGGACATATGCTTCAGGGTACTGACAGCATTTCTGTTGTTTTCAAGTTCGGAAACATCCCGAATGGCAAGAATCATATCGTTTTTGCTGACGTTGGGATCTAAACTAAGCAGGATATTATAGCAGCCGTCTTTTTTCAGAGCATCACTTTTGAAGTCCCATGAATACTTGGTGACACAATTCCCGCCATTATCAAACACTTTTCGTTCGATAATACATTTTCGGATCAGCTCACAGTCCTTCGGCGGGATGAACTGCCGCATAAGCTCAAGATAGCGCGTAATGTCCAATTCACGCGCGTTCCAAAATAACGGCAGGATGGCGCGCACGGGCATAACAGCGCCCTGGTCAAACTGGATCACATGCACCGCCTCAAAGGTATCTGCCAGGATCTGCAATAAATAATCAGATTTCAGATAGGTCCGTCTGCTGATTTGTTCACTGCAGATGACGTTGGTCACATCCTGAAAGGTTCCCACCAGACGAATGCCGTTTTGATAACGATTATCCCGTATACCGATGCTGCGCAGATACAGGGTATTACCCGCTGGATTTTTCCATGGATATGTAATGTCGCCACGTGCCCCCATAATAATTTCATTGACATGACGCTGCATCTCTGCAATGTGAGAAGAAAAAATATTATCCTGCCACAGGGCATAGCACATTTCCGGCGTGTCGTTGGCAGAAATGCCAAAGCATCTCCGGGCGACCGCATCGCAGTACAAGCGCGCCGGTTTGCCCTGCTCAATTTCAATGATCCAATGACCGGACACGACCTCTTTGTCCGTTTGTTCCCAGTATTCCCAATCACCTTCATGCTGCCCTAATTGTAAAAATTCATCGGAGAGCATATAACTTCCCCCTCAGCGTATTTGTCATTATAGCCGCTGCTTGCCTTCAGCAAGCCCCATTGTTCTGCAGAAACGTATCTGTAAATTCCGCGGCCGGGATCGGCCGGCTGTAATAATATCCCTGACCATAATCACAGTGCAATTCCCACATCAGATGTGCGTGATCTTCTGTTTCGATCCCCTCGGCCACGGTGGAAATATGCAGGCGCTGCGCCACTTCAATGACAATCTCCAGGATCTTGCGGCGGTTATGCTCCGTGCTCTGGTCGGCCTGAATGAGAAAAGAGCGATCCAGTTTGAGCTCGTCAATGGGAAGCTGGCTGAGCGCAGTCAGGGAAGAATACCCACTTCCGAAATCATCCATAGAAATGCGGAAGCCATAGCTGTGCAGCTGGTCAATGCGGGCAGATACCCGCTCAGGATTTTCCAGCGCCAGGCTTTCCAGAATTTCCAGCGTGATATACCGGCTGGGCACTTTATAGCGCTGGGTAATGGCGCAGATCCGCTCCACATAGTCCTCTTCATAGAGCAGCAGCTTGGTCTGGTTGACCGAGATGGGAACCGGGGAGAGGCCGGCGTCCATCCAGGCCCGGATCTGTTTGCAGGCTTGTTCTACCATGTAGTAATCCAGCTGGATGCAGAAGCCATTTTGTTCAAAGATGGGGATGAACTGGTCGGGGAAAATCATTTGTTTCCCATCCGTAATCCACCGTACCAGTGCCTCCGCTCCGCTGAGGCGCTTTTGGCGCAGGTCCATTTGGGGCTGGAGGAACATCTGAAATTCACCATGTTCAAGCGCCCACTCCATACGGTTTTCAATGTAGTTCTGCAGCATCTCTTTTTCGTGTATCTTTGTATCATAAAAAGAGATGGTGGATTGCTGGGATTGCTTTGCATAATTAAGAGCCAACATTACATGGCTCATCAGTTCCTCGTTATTGTTTTTGTCAGCACAATCTTCTGTCGTGGCACAGCCCCCATAGTAGGAGACTGGGTATGCGTGATGGACGCTTTTTCCGCAGGCTTTCAGGGCTGTGAAGATGACCTCCAGCCGCTTTCGTATCGTGTCTCGATCTGAGGTGTTCAGGCACAGGGCAAAGGTATCCGCCGTATCCCGGCAAAAGAACTCCCCCTGCTCCATATACTGCTTCAGAACCGCACAAGTGTCTTTGAGCAGCTGATTTGAGCGGTCGGAGCCAAACAGTTCATTGATATATTTAAATTTCCGTATATTGATGACCGCCACAGCATATTCTGTGGATTTTTTGCGCCTTTGGTCCAGAAGTTGGAAAAATTTATAGCGGTTATAGGCTCCGGTCAACCGGTCATGGTATGCCACCTGGCGCAGCTGCAAGTTATGACGGCGGTTAATGTAAAGTACTGCCAGCACAAACAAGATTGCTGTGACAGCAAACAGGATCCCAGTCAGATGTGCATAGCTTACAACACCCGACACCGCATCACTGACGCCCTTATCCGTGTCTACGATCACGATTTTGTCCGAACATATATCCAAGGGCATAATGCAGGCATAGGCAGGTATCCCGTTAAAATCAAATTCAAAAAACTGGGTCTCATCCGCAGACAAGGCCTGCATAAATTTATGAGACAATTCCTCGTCCAGATAGTCAGACTCGTCCAGTTGGTAGAAGCCCTGATCCTGGTGTGTCCTTGTGGAGGCCAGTATATCTCCGCTGCTGCTCAGTACGGCGACCGCTCCAACATCGCTGACGAAGCTAATGGAGGAAAGGATGTCTGCATAGGATTCTGTGCTCACAGAGCAGACCAAAGCGCCGCTGATTTGTTTGTCGGTGTAAACCGGGGTGGCATAGCTAATGGTATTGTATCCCAGATTTGAGTCGTAAAAAGCCTGGGAAGTTAGAGACTCCCCTTGTAGTGCCTGTTCAATAATGGACTGCATTTCAGTAGCCTCGTCTTCGGTTTGCAGTTCGATTACCTCGCCCTGAGAGGACAGCTGCATCCCTTTCCCAGAGAGGTTAAAGTAACACAGGCGGACAAAGCCAGCGGTCCGGCTGGCATCCCACAGGTATGCCAGCCGCTCGCCTGCCGCCTTCGCAGAGGCACTTTCCGCAATGGTATCCTCCAGCATGCAGGCCATAGCGCGCAGGGTCTGCAGGTCGGAGTTCGTTTTAAATAAAAAAGAATTCTTATACTGATGGGCCCGTTCTTCCAGCCGCCCCTGCACAGATTCTATGTACAGATCTGAGACAGAGCGAAATAAATATTGAGCGACACCTCCGATCAGCAAACAGATTGCAAGAAACACGATGAGAAGCTTGTTCAAATTTGATTGGATCTTTTGCTCATCCACCCAAAATACCTTCTTTGTTAGATGTATATGTAATTTGTTTCTCCGGACACCGCAGCATTATAGTATGTGTGGCCGTTGTCTTCAATCATTGAAATAGTAGTTTAATATATTAAAAACGGGCACTAACTTATTATACGTTTACCCACCAGAGACAAAATACAAATTACATTGTAAAAAAATGGTAAAATATGCAAATTTTGTGTATGGACTACATGCATTCATATTTCGACAGGATCCAATCAAAAATTAAGCCAGTATGCAAGAATCTGGAAGATTTTTTTAAAAAATTTTGCTTTTTTAGGTTTTATTTGCTCTGCCGCATTATTGGATGAAATTCGCCGCTGAGGGCAAACGAATCAATCGTCAAAGGAGCTGGCCTGAATTATGCAGACGGCATAAAAAAGTACCCTTAGCGGGGGGATTTTTGTCTATTGTATATTTTTGCTGCACGGAGAACCAGTCCCGCTATTGCGCGGCGGTCTATTGTCCGGTACTTCTGGCGGGATTGATGAGAAATCTCTTTATCCCGTAGAAATATAATATTGCGGAGAAACCAGGATGGAAATTAAGGGGACATACAACCAAACCATGATTTTCACCGATTGTGAAAGAAAAGGGCCGTGCATATTCTTGTCAATGATTTTTAAAGGCAGAGATGGAAAAGAGAGAAGCAGATCGCAATCAAACGGTCTGCTTCTCTTATAATCTTATATTAAAATATTTCCATGTTCCATGAGCAAATAGTTCTTATGTGATTTGGATATTCCGATACATTTCATATCTCTTGTACCGATCATAAAGTCCAAATGGATTTTGGCCTGGTTAAGTCCACAAGTCTGTGTATCCTCGTCAGGAGAGGTTTTCAGTGCAGCGCGGATCCCATTGCCCATGGCTAAGTGGCACGCAGCATTTTCGTCAAACAGAGTCGAATAGAACATTCGCTTCGATTTGCCGATTGGGTTGTCGTAGTCCACCAAAGCCACTTCTCCCAGACGGCGGGCACCTGGGTCGTTTTGAAAAATATCCTCCAAAATGGCCTGATCGTGCTGATCTTTGGCAAGGACTTCGGTGACGCACCCGTTTCGATAGATTAACTGGAACCCTGCTTTTAGCACAGTGCCGGAAACGGACAACGGCCTGGTGGATACAACGATTCCATTGGTCCTGTCTTTGTGGGGAACCGTATATAATTCCTCTGTAGGCAGGTTGGGGGAGAAGCGAACGCCATTTGGAGTGACGGAATCTCCGCCGTTCCACTGATGATGTTCGCAAAGTCCGATCGTAAGGTTGGTCCCGTTTTCGGATACAAACCACAGACGATCCAGGTCCATGCTATTTAACTTTTCCAGCCTGTGTTTCATGCGCCGAATATGTTTGTCCCAGCGTAATAACGGAGCTTGGTCACAGTAGCAGCAGGCGGCAATGCAGCGCCACAGTGCTTCGACCGGCTGGGCCTCCTCGGGATAAACTAATTTGGCCCAGGCTGCTCCGGGAACTGCCGCAATACACCAAGGGATCGTATGGTTCATAACCAGGTCTTGCTTTTCCTGAAAGGCCTGCTGGGAGGCCTGAAGCCCGGCGCTGCGTTTGTCTGCCTCAACTTTTTCCAGATTAAATGGGTTTTGAGATACCAGTCGGATGTAAGAGGCGTCCTGCCGCAAATAGTGCAGTAAATGTTCCACCTTGCACGCTGGAATCGACGTCAGCTGGTCCAGCGTTTCATAGGAATACTGGAGATATTCTAACTGCTCGTCGCTCCACAGGATTTCAACATGACTGGCTCCAGCGCGATAAGCTTCGGCAGCCAGCATGCAAGCAAATGCTGATTCAGAGGTATCTACCTGAATCACCACTGGTTTCCCTGGCCTGACAGTAGCTCCGCGGCGAACGATCAGCGTTGCGTAATTCTGTAATATCTGCTCCATGTTTAACCGATTCCCCTGTCACAAAAATTATTGAAATTCGGGGGCCTTAAGTTTACACGCCACGAAATGACCGGGTGAGACCTCGGTCAAAGTATTGTCCTGGCAATGACAAGACTCTTGGGCATAGGGACAGCGGTTGGCGAACCGGCAGCCCGGCTTTGGATTGACCGGCGAAGTAATTTCTCCGCTTAACAGGAGGCGCTCTCTGCGCTTTTTTAAACTGGGAATTGGTATAGCGGAAAGAAGGGCTTGTGTATAGGGGTGAATGGGGTTTGCGAACAGTTCTTTGGAAGGAGCCAATTCCACCATCTGCCCCAGATACATGACGGCGATGTTGTCAGATATGTGCTTTACCACAGATAGGTCATGGGTAATAAACATGTACGTCAGACCCAATTCTTCCTGCAAGTCTTGCATAAGGTTCAAAATTTGCGCCTGAATAGACACGTCCAGTGCAGATACCGGCTCGTCACAGACAATAAATTTGGGATTTACCGAAAGAGCTCGGGCAATGCCGATTCTTTGCCGCCGTCCTCCGTCTAACTCGTGGGGATATGCATTATAGAGCCGCTCAGCCAGTCCCACGGTATCCATTAACTGCGAGACCCGCTGGTCCAGTTCTTCCTTGCTTTTGGTAAGCTTGTGTATCCTGAGCGGTTCGGCAATGATTTCGCTTACGGTCATTCTGGGATTGATAGAGGCATAGGGATCCTGGAAAATGATTTGCATCTGCCGTCTCATGTCCTGCATCTGCGCTTTGCTGAATACGCTGATATCCTGCCCATCAAAGTAAATTTTTCCGCTGGTCGGCTCCAGAAGCCGCAAGACCAGTCGGCCGGTGGTGGATTTGCCGCAGCCGGATTCGCCCACCACGCCCAGGGTTTCCCCGGCCTTAATAGAAAAGCTCACGTCATCCACTGCGTGGAGCAGGCCATTTTTCACTTTAAAATATTTCTTTAAGCCATTTACTTCCAACAATTTTTCGGACATACTTACACCTCTACTGCTCGCTTACGTCTTCACACAGAAAGCATCGGACTTGGTGATCTTCCGACAGGTTCACCATCGGGGGGGCCATGGATGTGCATTTTTCACACCGCTGGCTGCACCTGGGATGAAACGCACATCCTGTGGGAAGATTGGTGGGATCTGGCATCATGCCGCTGATAGGCTTTAAGCGGTCGGTATCCACATCCAGGCTTGGAAGCGACTGGAACAAACCAATGGTATATGGGTGTTTGGGATTTTCAAAGATTTCTTGGATCGAACCATATTCCACAATTTCACCGGCGTACATAATCGCGACGGTATCGCAGACTTCCGCAACGACGCCCAGATCGTGAGTGATCAGGATCATAGATGTGTTGAGTTCTTTTTTCAGCTGGTTCATCATATCCAGCACTTGAGCCTGAATGGTCACATCCAGCGCGGTGGTGGGTTCGTCTGCGATCAGCAGCTGAGGATCACAGGCCAGAGCCATAGCAATTACGACCCGCTGCTTCATTCCTCCTGAGAACTGGTGGGGATAATCGCTGTGACGGCTTCCTGGAATTCCCACCATCTCCAGCATTTTTTTTGCTTTTTCCAGAGATTCTTTTTTGCCCAGGGCTTCGTGAATTTCAATGACCTCGGCAATCTGTTCCCCTACGGTCATAACCGGGTTCAAGGATGTCATGGGATCCTGAAAGATCATGGAAATTTGGCTGCCGCGGATCAGCCGCATCATACCGTCTGGCTTTTGCAGTAGATTTTCTCCGTTAAAATAGATCTTACCGCCCACAATTTTTCCCGGCGGATCGGGGATAAGGCGTAGGATACCAAGAGCGGTGGTCGTTTTTCCCGCGCCGGTTTCGCCTACCAGACCCATGGTCTGGCCCTTACAAAGAGAAAAGGAGACACCGTTTACCGCACGAACAATACCCTCGCCGGTTTTATATTGAATGCTGAGATCTTCAATTTGCAAAAGATTATCATGTTTACATTCCATGGTTGCCGAAAGCTCCTCTTTTCCATTATTGTTTTAATTTCGGATCCAAAGCGTCTCTTAAGCCATCGCCCAACAAGTTAAGGGAAAGTATGGTAACCATGATGAAGATTCCGGGGAAGGTGGCAACATGCCAGGCGCTTCTGAGGTATGTTCTCCCGTTTGAGAGCATTGCACCCCATTCCGGAGCGGGAGGCTGAATGCCCAGACCGATAAAGCTCAAGGAGGCGGTGGAGAGTATGGCACCCGCCACACCCAAGGTCGCCTGTACAATGACAGGGGCCAATGTGTTGGGAAGAATGTGCCGCATAATGATTCGGAAATCGTTGCCCCCGATTGCGCGTGCTGCTTCGATAAACTCCTGATCCTTTATGGTCAATACAGAGGCGCGGACAATACGGGCATAAGACGGAATGTTCGATATTCCTACGGCGATCATAAGATTGAGCAGCGAAGAGCCCAGTGCGGTTACGATGGCCATGGCCAATAGAATACTGGGGATGGCCAGAAAGATATCCATACACCGCATGATAATATTATCAAACCTACCGCCGTAATATCCTGCAAGGGCACCTAGGATGCCGCCTACAACCAGCGAAAAACACACGGAAACCAAGCCGACAGCCAGAGAGATTCTGCCTCCGTGAATGATTCTCGCAAAGATATCCCGCCCGAATTCATCGGTACCTAAGATGTGCTCCAGGCTGGGCCCCTGATTCATATTGGCCAGGTCCTGCTGAATGACCACAGTATCATAATCGGCAATAACATCCGCAAACAGGGCCAGCAGAATCAAAACTGCCAAAATTACAAAACCGACCATTGCAGCCTTGTTTTTAATCACTCTGATGCCGATATCCAGCCAAAGACTTCTTTTTTTGGCTCTGCCGGTATGTAATTCAGATGTAATACCTTGCATTTTTCTCACCTCGACGGTCACTTGTATTGTGATTTGATTCTGGGATCTACGTATGAGTATAGAATATCAATGCACAAATTGACGATGCTGAACGTAACAGCAATAAATACCACCAATCCCTGCACCATGGGAGTATCTTTCTGCTTGATGGAGTCCACCAGCAGTCTTCCGATTCCCGGCCAGGAGAAAACAGTTTCTGTCAGCACAGCTCCGCCCAAAAGATATCCAAACTGCAGGCCCACGACGGTAATAATTGGAATCAGTGCATTTTTTAAGGCGTGCTTATATACCACGTTTTTCTCAAGAACGCCTTTTGCACGGGCCGTCCGGATGTAATCTTGCCGGATGACTTCCAGCATAGACGATCTGGTCATACGGGCAATAGATCCAGCCGAGCTGGTTCCTAATGTGATAGCGGGCAAAATAAAATAGGTCCAATCACCATATCCGCCGGACGGTAAGATTCCCAGCCAAACGGAAAACAGCATGATGAGCATCAGGCCCTGCCAAAAGTTAGGCATAGATACACCGATGAGAGCAAAAACCATGCTGGTATTGTCAAAAAAAGAATATTGTTTGGTAGCAGAAATAACACCAACGGGAATACCGATTAGCACAGACAAAAGAACACCGATTCCCGCTAACTGAAGGGTGGCGGGGAAGCGTGAGAAAATCTCGTCAAATACCACCCGGTTGCTTTGATAGGAGCGTCCGAAGTCACCCTGGACCGCGTTAATGATAAAGCGAGAATACTGGACGAAAAAGCTGTCATTAAGCCCCATTTCTTCCCGCAGGTTCGCCAATGCTTCTTCTGTTGCATTTTCCCCTAAGATAATTTGTGCTGGATCTCCTGGTGTATGGATAAAAAAAGCTTGCATCGAATTGTGGATCAGACAATTCGATGCAAGCTTTTTTAGAAATGGAAAATGGATGCACGGCAAGGCAGTTTGACCTGTTATTCGGAAAGGACCTTTTCCATTTGATTTAAATAGATTTCATCAATGGGAGAGTATACACAGTCCAACAAAGCTCTTGCACGCTGAATATATACCTGTGGTGCTTGGGTGATAACCGCTGAAAGAAGGGATGGAACATCCCGGTCTTTCTGAAGCTGTATCGCGATCCAGGCGTATATTCGATTGAGGACGCCCTGCTCATAGCGGCTGCCCAACCGCTGGGAACAGGTTTCGGCAATTTCCAGATTTTTGACCGCATCAGCGTACCGCTTTCGGAGAAAACATAGCAGGCCATAATAGGCAAATGCAATACTGCGCTCCCACAAAAGCTCAATTTTGCTGAAACATTCCACGGCCTGAGTCAAATATTCCTCGGCCCGGTCCAGGTCTTGACTGTCGAGAGCTGCCTGCCCGGCGTAGGTGTAGAAGGAAGCTGCACCGCCGCCCAGGTAATAATCTTTGCAAACAGTGATGGCCTGCTCATAGCAGACAAAGGCCCCAGGATAATCCAGCGACAACCGTTTTGCCTCGCCGAGACCGGCGTAGGAGGCGGCTAAGTTATAACGGTACTGTTCCTTTTCCAGCGATTTCTCAAATAGCTCAATGGCTCGGCTGAACTGTACTTGGGCGGAGGAGAGGTCGCCGGACATGATGTCACTCATTCCGGACAGGCGCATCCAGATGGCCTGCTCCTCTGGCTTGCTATGTCCGGCTAAAAGTGTGATGGATTCCTCCACAAGTGTGCGCATGGGCTCGGGTTCATAGCGGTTCATATAGACGCAGACCTTTTGACGATTTGCTTTGATGATGTTTTTCAGAGCTTGATCGGAGTTGATTGGTTCGTTTAGCTCGACTAATCTTTGAATGTAAGATAGTCCTTGTGTATAGTCTGCACTGCGGATATAATACCGCCCCATCATGTGGCAGTAATCGGACAGATAGTCCTGCTGATCGGACACTTCAAAGGTGCCCTCGTTGGCTTTTATCAAATCTCCAATGCGCTGGAGACTGCGGATGATGCCGTTGTCGTCATATGTTTTGCTCTCTAGGTCTTTGGAGGTGACGGACCATTGGCCGTCACTGATTACGGGGTAGTATTCATGGGCGCGGTTTAGCTGGACATAAATGTATTTGATGTAATATTTCAGATACTTTTTCTGATTCTTGGCCCGTTCGAAATGATACATCAATTTATGGTAGAGGGGAAAATCCCTGCCCGTTCCGGACAGCTTTCCTTCCAAAAGGTTGGCGATCCGTTCGTGCAGGACACGCCGTTTGGTCAGAGATAATTCGCTATATACATATTCCAAAATCTTTTGGTGGGTAAATTGAAAACGAACACCAGTGTCGGAGGCCTTTTCGCAAATCAGCTGTTGATCGATCAAGGTTTCAAGAATATCGACTAGCTCGTATTCCTGTTTTTGAGAAAGCTCCGCAAGAAAAGGGAGAGAAACGCCGTCAAAAAACAAAGACAAGAGATCTAAAATATTACGGCAGTCGGATGGAAGGTGAATGGTCCTCTGGCGAATGGTGTCTCTCATATTTTGGGTGATGTCCGCCAGATCTCCGTTATACTTAAAATTATTGACGGTTTCGATGATGAAAAACGGGTTTCCCTCTGTCTCGTGGTAAAGCTGCTTGCGGAGATCGGCTGAGTCGAACCGGCGAGGCAGCAGAGAATCCGCCAGACCAACGGTATCGGCGAAACTGAAACGTTCCAAAACGATTTTCTGCAAAAAGTGGGCCAGGTGCATGTCTTCCAGGAAGCGGGAGATATGTTCGTTGTGCGCGCTTCGGCACCCCAGAAGAAACATGATGTTGTGATTTTGGTTGGTGGTGAGGATGTCCTGAATCAAGGATACGGTTAAAATATCAGCCCATTGCAGGTCGTCGATGCAGATGATGATTTTTCGGTTTTTGGCAAAGTGAAGCAGAGCGTGGGTAATGGTTCTTTCATTGCCGTCGTATGTTTGGATGCTGATGGAGTCCTGATCGATAAGCTCTGCGTCGCCATCTTTTAAGTGAGGGAAAAAGAGCCCGGTCATTGTATGAAAATAGGCATTTCGTTTGTCCGATGGGCATTTTTTGATCAAGTGTAAGATCTGCTCAAAAATAGCCTGCCATGGCTTTAAGGCAAAGGTTTCTTCTGCGTGGTAACAGGAAGCATGAAACAAAAAGGTCTCCTCACCGGTCTGAAGACCGCTGCACAGATGATTTAACAGCGTACTTTTTCCGATGCCGGCCTCCCCGATGACTGCTTGGCTGATGCAGGTTCCTCCGTTGAAAAACTGAAGGGCATTTTTGACCAGCAGCTCTTGTTCCAAGGCGCGCCCGTATATGGGAGTCTTATGGGTCATTCCGGAATTCTGAGTGGGAAAGGCAGCTTGCGTTGAAGCGGAGGCCTTGATGAGTTTTTGGCTGCGCTCCTGCTTGACCAGTTCCGTCAGCTGTGAAATGCGTTCTCCGGGAAATTGGAACAGATCTTCTGCCAAGAGCAGTTTCAGCCGGTCGTAAAGAGCAATGGCCTTGTGATATTCCCCTCTGATGCGGTAGATTTCCATGAGATAGTAGTAGCCTGTCTCATCGTACTCATCCAGCGAGATGAGCTGCTTGGCCTGTGCCTCGCATTGTACCAATGCGTGAGAATTACTATTTTCTCCTAAAGCCTTGTACCACAATAGATTGGGCTTTTATAGATATATTATGTCAGACTTGCTGGTACAATGATAGAGCCGTGGGATAAATTCTGACTTATAATGCTGTCATTCTTTCGCCCCTTTGATCCGCTTCTGGATATCCTCCACGGACGGCAGTTGGTGCTCCAATTCTTCCGGCAGATTGCTGGTAATCTGATAGGCGCTGACACCGATGGGCTTGCTCATATCCTTCAGAGAATACTCTGCCACAAGGTCGTTTTTGCTCTTGCAGAGCAGCAAGCCGATTGAGGGATTATCCTGTTCTTTCTTCAGAATTCCATCTACCGCAGAGAGATAGAAGTTGAGCTGCCCAGCGTACTCCGGCTTGAACTCACCAGTCTTCAGTTCAATCACCACATAGCAGCGGAGATTCAGATTATAGAACAGCAAGTCAATGTAGAAATCATCTCCGCCCACATTGAGGTGGTACTGATTGCCGAGGAACGCAAAGCCGGTCCCCAGCTCCAGCAGTAGTTTCGTCACATCCTTGACCAGTGCCCGCTCAATGTCGCGCTCTACCATATCCTCTTTGAACGGAATGAAGTCGAAGATATACGGATCTTTCATTGTTTGCGTGGCGAGTTCGCTCTGCGGGGACGGAAGGCGGTTTTCGAAGTTAGACACTTTTTCTGCCAGCACCTGCCGTTGATATAGACCGCTCTCAATTTGATGAATCAGCACATTGCGGGACCACCCGTTCTCTGCGATTTTTCTCGCATACCAGAGGCGTTCTTCCATATCCGAGAGTTTGTCCAGCAGAGCAACATTGTGTCCCCACGGGATTTGTGCAACAGGCTGTTGCACAAATCCATCACCCGGATAAGCTGCCGCGAACTTTGCCATATATTTTAGGTTTCTCACAGAGTAGCCAGTGGCATCCGGAAAAGAAATCTTGATGTCGGCGGCAAGGTTTTCTATGAACTTGCTCCCCCATGTCTTGTGCGCGTTGATGACTTCACCGATGGAGTGGTAGAGGAGCAGCAATTCCCGATTGACGCTGACTGTCGCACGGTATTGCGCTGTGCGGATCTCCTGCTTGATCGATTCGACGATATTCAGATATTCGTTGGAATTCATCAACATTGTGTTTTCGCCTCCGTCAATTTATGCAGCAACCCCTGACACCCTTCCAGCACATCCCGCCATGTGGCCTCGAAATCGCCGGTGTACCACGGGTCGGCCACATCGCCGGGGCGCTCGGTGTATTCCATCAAGAGGTGCATCTTGTCCTCGAAGTCCCCGCCACAGATGCGATGCATATTGCGGAGATTGGCCTGATCCATGCCGATCAGGAGGTCGTATTCCTCGTAATCATCGTTCTGGAGCTGCCGGGCGGTCTTGCCGGAGCAGTCGATCCCATGCTCCGTCAGCTTGCGCCGTGCCGGGGGATAGACCGGATTGCCGATCTCCTCGGTGCTGGTCGCCGCGGACTCAATGTGGAACCAGGCTTCCAGCCCCGCCTTTTTCACCAGATCTTTCATCACGAATTCAGCCATTGGGCTGCGGCAGATATTGCCGTGGCAGATAAAAAGTATCCTCGTCATTTGTGCGCTCCTATATTGTTTCGGTAGGCTCAGTATAGCATACAGGCTCCGGATAGTCGAGGGGCATCTCAAATGTGCCATAAGGAGGCGCTGTTCCATTGACTCTGTTATCAATGCTTCCGCATAGGCTGTGGGCTTCTTGATATTCATGGGATCCTCCCTCCCGGCGCTGCCGCCTGCTTATAAAGAGAAGGCACGGCATCTGCCGTGTCTTCCCCTGCGTCAGAACCTTGATATCGTCTGGCAATCTCTCCGGTATATACTCAAAGCAGTTGGACGATTTGTTCCCAGAGCAGGATATGCCTATCATCGACAGCCTGGTTGTCATGATAGTGTCCGAAGAACCAATATTGAAACTCCAGCCGCTGGTCGACCATGTCCAGGAAGTCGTTCAGGCGGTCCGTCGTATAATCGGGGTTCAGCCTTCTGACGATCCTCGACGGGGCGCAGTGCGTGATCACACAGTCCGCCCGCCAGCCGATCCGTTCCAGAGTTGCCAGCGCGGTGAGATATTCCTCATCGGAGGGCAGCTCATCCGGCCACCAGCTATGTCCCAGGACGCGGAACCGCTGTCGGGTCCTTCGTTTCCACCAGTATTCCCGCTCAAAGTCCGGGGCGCTGGGATCAAGGATGCCGTCCTGAATGTCGTGGGAGGACGCGCCGCCCATGGTGAAGAAGGTCAGGCCGTCTATTTCATAAGCCTGCCCGCGCAGCAGCCGCAGGATATGGGGCCGTATCCGCTGCACCCGGCCATTTTTCCATTCCTCCACGGGGAGTCGCTTCAGCATATCAAAGTTTTCGTGGTTCCCATCCACCCACAGGGTCGTCCAGGGCTTGTCCTCCAGCCAGTTCAGCCAGTAGTTCTCCTCAGCCGAGCCATCCCATAAGCCGCCGAAGTCGCCTGAAATAATCATGTAGTCATCCCGGCTCATCTCCCGCTGCTGGGGGAAGTATTTGTTTCCAAACCGCTGGAATCCTCCATGGGTATCTCCCGTGATACAGATCATGACGCCCTGGCCCCTTTCTCATTCTCTATGCGCTGTTCGATCTCCGTCCCATCCTTAAACAGAATGAGCAGCTTGTCCCGTCCCAGCACCTTGATGCTGCTGATGAGTTGGCGTACCGTGACCTCGTCGAAATCCGTGAGGGCGGCGCTGGTCTGCTCCAGTTCGTGTTCGATCTGCTCCATGCGCCGGTCAAATTCGGCGGCGGTCTGCCCCTGGCGCTCCAGTTCCGCCTTCTTTGCCATGAGACGGGTCTTGGCCATGTTGATCTGCCGGATCTCCTCGTCGTATTCCACACAGTCCGCTCCGGCTCCCACCGCCAGCTGGAACAGCTCCAGCTGGCGCTCCTGCAAGGCCCGGATCTGGTTCTCCACAGCAGGGAGCGTCAATGGATCACTGCTGCCCGCCAGAGCCGCCTGGATGCTGTCTCTGAGCGTCTGCTTGGCCGTGCGCATCTGGAACATCTCGTTCATGGCGGAGAGGATGGCGGCGTGCAGGGCAGGCTCCTCCAGCGTGGGCGAGTCCTTACAGACCCGCCTGCCCTTTTCCAGCCGGTTCAGGCACCGCCACACATACCGCTTTTCGCCGTTGGGCATCCAGAGCCGCCTGCGGTACGGGCTGCCGCACTCCCCGCAGACCAATATCTCGTTCAGCGCGTATCTGCCGCTGTATTTGCCAAGCTCCGTCCTGGTCTTGGAAGAAGTCTTTTTCAGGCCGGCCCGCCGCGCCAGTTCCTCCTGCACCTTTTGAAATGTCTCCCGGTCAATGATGGCGGGGTGGCATTCGTGGACATAGTATTTGGGCAGCTCTCCAATGTTCTTCTTTTGCTGGTGGGTGAACAGGTCCGCCATGTAGGTCTTCTGGAGCAGGGCGTCCCCAATGTATTTTTCGTTCCGCAGCATACTCTGGATCACGCTGTCGTGCCAGGTCGTTTTGCCCCGTGCCGTTTTGACGCCGTCCGCCATCAGATCCTTGCAGATCCGGCAGGTGCTGTGGCCCATCAGATAGCGGGCAAAGATCCTGCGCACCACAGCGGCCTGCTCCTCATCAATTTCCGGCTGGCCGTCCGGACCTTTGCGGTATCCAAGGAAGCTGTCAAATTGATAGTACACCTTTCCATCCTTGAAATTCTTGCGGTGGCCCCACTTGACGCTGCCGCTGAGAGACTCGCTCTCCGCCTGGGCCTGTGAGAAGAAGAATGTCAGGATCATCTCATTGTCCATGTAGAGGGTGTTGACATTCTCTTTTTCAAAGTAGACGCCCACACCCAGCCGCTTCAGACGGCGGACATAGTTGAGGCCGTCCAGCGTGTTGCGTCCGAACCGGGAGACGGATTTGGTAATGACCAGATCGATCTTTCCCTTTTCACAGTCCCGAATCATTTGCAGGAACTCCTTGCGTTTCTTGGTGGAGGTGCCGGTCTTGCCCTCATCGGCGTACAGGCGGACCATGGTCCAGTCCTGGTTGCTGTCGATCTTCTCGGTATAGTATTCGATCTGCGCCTCATAGCTGGAGAGCTGCTCGTCCTTGTCCGTGGAGACACGGCAATAGGGAGCCACACGCAGATGCTGTTTCCGAAAGTCCCGGTTGACCATCTGCGGGTCAGCGGGGATGACTGTTATTTTCTTGGGTGTTTTTGGCGTGGTACTCATGCCGTTCTCTCCTCTCTGTCAGATGTGAAGATGGTCCCGTTGATCAGCTCCAGTTCCAACGCGCCGCCGTTTCCCAGGCGGATTGCTTTGACGGCTGTATCCATCAGTTCCTGAAGGACACCTTCATCTGCCGGTCCCGCATCCAGGCGCTTACGCAGACAATCCAGCCTGCAGCCGGGAGTGGGGTCCGGGATGGCGCTGTAGCTCTCCGCGGCGGCGGCAAAGATAAGCGCGCGGATCAGCTCGGCGCTTTCCGCGCCGCGGTTAAAGGCCAGATTCAGTTCATTCTGGATGCGGATGGCGTCCATGGACGGGCCGTCCTGCCGCCTGGTATCCGGCGGTATCAGCAGGGAGGGTTTCTCAGCCAGCGCCTGGAGCCGCTGCGTCAGGCTGTCCCGCAGGACAGGATCCTCCACACGGACGGTTTGAGCGCAGTCGGGATTTTCACACCGCCAACGGGGAACTCCGTAGGACTTGGTGTCTCGCGCCATCGCTGCTCCGCAGCGGGCGCATACGGCTTTCCTGCGGATGGGAGCTATATGATCCGGACAGGGGGTACCGGAGGCTTTACCAGCCCGCTGGAGACAAACCTTCATAAAAACCTCGCTGGTGATCAGGCGGGGATACATCCCCGTGCCGAGATATGTTTCATTTTCCAGCATCCGCTTGACCATGTGCTTATTCCAGCGGTCCGTGTGCTGGTGGTATTTGACGCCCTGGCGCTCCATTTCATTGGCGATCTGCTGGTAGGAGAGGCCGTCGAGATACATCTGGTAGATGCGCTTTACTGCGTCGGCCTCTACCGGGTGAAGACCGGCCTTTCCGTTCCGGATCATATAGCCGAAAGGGATCTTTCTCTGCCACGCCATTTACCGCACCGCCCTTTCCATCGTCTCCGCCAACTCCAGCCCGTTGTACAGGCGGAATTTGACTGTCTCCGCTGAGTAAACGGTGAGGCGCTGGATCAGGAACTCGAACAGCTCCTCGTCTACCGTTTCCCGCTGGAACGGTCTGCCGCTGTCCTCCAGATATTCCAGGATCGCTTCTGTGTTCTGGAGCTGCTGGTCCTCTCCGGATGCTTCCAGCGCCCGCCGGCGGAGCTTTTTCAACTCCTTCAGCTTGTGCGTGATCTCATCCTGCTGGGATAAGTAAAGAGCAGGATCCACATACCCTTTCGACTTCAGCCGAACCAGTACGAGATTCTGCTCTGATAAACGCGCAATCTCTTTGTCGATATCGGTGATCTTCCGGTTGGAGCGCAGCTCCAGTTCCCGAAGCTCCCGGAGCCGCTCCGCCATGGGGCGGAATATCCTGGCGGGATCCTGTGCCAGCTTGTGGTACAGGCGGAGTACCGCTGATGTGATCTCCGCCTCCGGCACCTGGGGCACGGGGCAGCGGCTTTTCTCCTGATCGTGCCGGTGGCATACCCAGTAGACCTTGCCGCGGATATCCTTCCTGCGGCACATGGAGCCGCACACCCCGCAGAAGACGCGCCTGCTGTATACAGACGGCCGGCGCTGCGCGTGGGAGAGGAATTGCTCCCTGCGCCGTGCCATCAGCTCCCGCACGCGCTGAAAGTCCTCCTGGCTGACAATGGCCGGATGGGAATCCTCCACGAAGTATTGGGGCTTCTGGCCCGTGTTCCTGATCTGACGGAAGGGGAAGGTATCGGTGGCGCAGGTCTTCTGCCAGATCATGTTCCCGGTATAGGAGATGTTGGTCAGAATGTAATGAATGGTGCTGGGATATCTCTGAATGTGAGATGAACAAAAATGGTTTCCTTTGAACTGTCCATTTTGGACTGGATACAGACATCCCTGCGCTCCGGCTTTGGCGATGTGTTTTTCCCAATCATCACAACTTTTGCGGATGAGGGGATCGGCTGGGTGCTTTTGTGCGGTATCCTGATATTGATCCCGAAAACGAAAAAGCTGGGCGGTGTCATGTTTCTTGCCATTATCATAGAGGTGCTGGCCTGCAATATCATTCTCAAGCCTCTGGTGGCAAGGCCCCGCCCCTTTATGTTGAACTCGGCTGTTCAGCTGCTCATTCCCGCTCCAGAGGACTATTCTTTCCCCTCCGGACATACGGCGGTTTCCTTTGCTGCGGCATCTGTGCTGCTGTTTCAAAAAAGCAAGGGGTGGCTGCCTGCGCTTCTGATGGCCGGACTGATCGCCTTCTCCCGGCTGTACCTCTATGTCCATTTTCCCACAGATGTCATTGCCGGTGCGGTGATCGGGATCGCGGCCGGGGCGCTGGCCTGCCGGCTGTGGGCATTCTGTGAAAAGCGATTGTCGAAAAAAGTGCAGAGGCGGTGATTTTTTGTAATGATGAAGATGCTGTAAGCTGGACATTGACATACCGATCCCTACACATCATCTGTTTTGGAAATACTTTTTTCCCTTTTGGAAAGAAGGCATCGTGAAGGATTGACTTCTTTCCATAAATCCATCATACTGAAAAGGGTTTTAGCCTTTTCAAGAATAATTAGGAGGTCCTTTCCATGAAACATAACATCCGGAAGCTTGTGGTGGTTCCCGCAGCATTGCTTATGACGGCGGCACTTTCTGTCGGTGCTTTTGCAGCAGACGCATCTGCCGGCTACTGCACACAGGATCACGACCACAGTATCCACAGCAGCTGTACCTTGGATCACGACCATGCGGCCGATGCCATCTGTACGCTGGAGCATGACCACGCTGTTGACGCCGCCTGCACCTTAAATCATGATCATGCGGTGGACGCAAGCTGCTCTGCGGTCCATGACCACGCCACCCATGCGACCTGCACCAAGACACATGACCACAGCGGAGATGGAACGACATCCGGGCATCATGGCTCCTCTCACGGAACGAAAACCGGTGGAAGCAGCAGACACGGTGGTTCCCACCACTAAGGGAAAACAAACAGGCGGGCAGCACTGCCCGCCTGTTTTCGTATCAATTATGTTTCATCCAACGAATGTGAGGAGTTTCCATGAAGTGTTTTAGACGGCTGTTGTCATGGGACAGTTTCTTTGCGGTCTATTTTCTGGGCTATCTGGCCGCACTATTTTATGTGAGTATTCGCATGGAAAGAGTTTTGGAAGGCTTGTGGGATCTGGGAAGCGTCTGGCCCATATTTGGCGCACAGCTTATATTTACCGCCTTTTATGCCTCTCAGATGAAACGAGTGGACACAAGCCGGATTGCCAGAGCCGTATCAATGGCTGGATACCTTTATTTCTGCTTCTTGCTGTATTCCGTTTGCCTGCTGCTCTGCGCTGATCTTTTGAACTTGCTTGCCGGAGCGTTACTCTCCTGCCTTATCGACATCCATGTGTTCCTATGGAGCATAGCTTTTATAATTGCCGCAGGCGTAACGCTCTATGGCAGCCTCCACGCTCGGCAGTTCCGCCATGTGTCCTACACAATACCTTGTGGAGCCCGCTTAGACAACTCTTGCAGGATCGTGCTGTTGAGCGACCTCCCCACATCGGACTATTTGTGGGAACCCGGCATATTGCAAAAATGGTGGATGAAGTCAATGGATTGCACCCGGAGCTGGTCGTGATCGCCGGGGACATTTTCAATAATGGCTCTGTCGGGGAGTGCTGGGAACTGGAGAGCATCTGCGGCAGTCTTCAAAACCTCCGGACAACACAGGGCGTATTTGCCGTTCTGGGAAATCATGATCCATCTCCAGCGGACAAGCAGCTTCAAGCATTTTTCAAAAACGCCGGGATCCATTTACTTCTGGATGACAGCGTGGAATTACCGGAGATCTGTCTCGTTGGGCGGGATGATCTCTTGCGGAGCGGCGGGAAGCGTTTGCCGCTGGCTGAACTGCTGGCCTCTGTCACAGGAGATAAACCGGTGGTCGTTATGGATCACAGTCCAGACGGCTTTGAGGAAGCGGCTCAGTGTGGAGCCAGCATGGTTTTGAGTGGCCACACCCACCGGGGCCAGTTTTTCCCCGTGACCTTGCTCACAAAGCTGTTTCATCCGCCAGGGCATTTCTATGGGCATACCCAGTTGAGAAACACACATGGCATTATCTCAGCCGGAACTGGTTATTTTCAACTGCCCATCCGTGTCGGAACAGACAGTGAAATCGTCACAATAGAACTAATACCATAATTCTATCCACTATTTCTCCGCAAGATGGGACAACCCTGTTTCAATGATCGGCCATATATTCTGCTCAGGCAGAGAATAGAATATCTGTCTGCCAACCCTGCGCTGTGCCACTATTTTGTGGGCCTTCAAAATGTTCAGCTGGTGGGAAACCGCCGATTGCGTCATCCGTAACCGCTCTGCAAGCTCCGTCACGCAAGTTTCCTGCTCATGGAGGATAGCAATCAGTCGGATGCGGGTGGGGTCGCCCAACACACGGAAAAAATCTGCCATCGCCGGCACAAACTTAGGATCGCAAGGGCAGTGATGTTCCTTCTGATGATTCATTTGATGGTTGATGGAAAGGGCGCGGCCAAAGTAGTGGCCCGCGCCCTTTCTCTCCTTTTTACAGATTATGAACCCGCAGGGCTCTAATCGCATTCAAGACCGCGATCACGGTGACGCCCACATCGGCAAAAATCGCCATCCACATATTGGCCCGGCCTATCGCACCCAGAGCAAGGCAGATAAACTTGACCACCAGAGCCAGAGTGATGTTCTGATAGACGATGGAGATGCACTTCCGGGAGATCTTGATGCCCTTTGCGATTTTCATGGGGTCATCATCCATCAGAACCACATCCGCCGCCTCAATAGCCGCATCAGAGCCCATAGCGCCCATGGCGATGCCGATGTCCGCCCGCCCCAGCACGGGGGCGTCGTTGATGCCGTCGCCCACAAAGGCCAGCTTCGCCTTCGGCGGCTTTGCGGCCAGCAGCTTCTCCACTTGGGTCACCTTGTCGCCGGGGAGCAACTCGCTGTGAACCTCGTCCACGCCCAAATCGGCTGCCACACGGTCCGCCACCCGCTTGGCATCGCCGGTGAGCATGACGGTCTTTTCCACTCCGGCCTTTTTCAGTGCGGAGATAGCTGCCTTGGAGTTGGGCTTCTCGATGTCGGAGATCAGGATGTGTCCGGCGTATTCGCCGTTGATGGCCACATGGATGATGGTGCCAACCGAGCTGCAATCCGCATAGGGGATGGCCAGACGCTGCATCAGCTTCGCATTGCCGGCGGCAACCTCAACGCCGTCCACCTTGGCGATCAGTCCATGACCGCTGATCTCCTCGATATCGGTCACACGGCTGCGGTCGATTTCTTTCCCGTAGGCTCTCTGCAGGCTCTTGCTGATGGGATGGGAGGAGGAACACTCGGCCAACGCCGCGTATTCCAGCAGCTTTTCTTCCTCCATGGTGTTGTGGTGGATGCCGTTGACCTCAAACACGCCCTGAGTCAGAGTGCCGGTCTTGTCAAACACCACCACCTTGGTCTGGGACAGGGTCTCCATATAGTTGGAGCCCTTGATCAGAACGCCCTCCTTGCTGGCGCCGCCAATACCGGCGAAGAAGCTGAGGGGAACGCTGACCACCAGAGCGCAGGGGCAGCTGATGACCAGGAAGGTCAGGGCGCTATAGATCCAGTTAGCCCAGTTAGCGGGATTGCCCATCAGCATATTTCCGATGGGGGGCAGCACCGCCAACAGCAACGCGGCGATACAGACCAACGGCGTGTAGACCTTGGCGA
The DNA here is from genome assembly GCF_052117285.1 of Lawsonibacter sp. LCP25S3_E2. Classification (NCBI taxonomy): domain Bacteria; kingdom Bacillati; phylum Bacillota; class Clostridia; order Eubacteriales; family Oscillospiraceae; genus Lawsonibacter; species Lawsonibacter sp. LCP25S3_E2. The sequence goes on along the minus strand of NZ_JBQKJL010000003.1, from coordinate 154,493 downwards.
ACTTGGAGATAAAGTCCTCCGACTTGGATTTCCGGGAGCTGGATTCCTCTACCAGTTCCAGAATCTTGGATACAGTAGACTCACCAAACTCCTTGGTGGTTCGGATCTTCAGAACACCGGTCATATTGATGCAGCCGCTGATGACCTCGTCATCCACAGCGGCCTCACGGGGCAGACTTTCACCAGTCAGTGCGGAGGTGTTCAAGGCGGAATTACCCTCAATGATGATGCCGTCAATGGGGACTTTTTCGCCGGGCTGCACCACGATCACAGTGCCGATCTCCACTTCGTCCGGATCTACCTTTTCCAGCTGTCCGTTCCGCTCAATATTGGCGTAGTCCGGTCGAATGTCCATGAGAGCGGTAATGTTTCTACGGCTCTTTCCTACGGCATAGCTCTGGAACAGCTCACCCACCTGATAGAACAGCATGACGGCGATGGCCTCGTTGTAGTCGCCGCTCTTTTCATAGATGGCCAGTGCGATGGCGCCGATGGTGGCCACCGCCATCAGAAAGTTTTCGTCAAACACCTGGCCGTTCAGGATGCCCTTCACGGCCTTCCTCAAAATGTCATAGCCGATAATTAGGTAAGCGGCCATATAAAGCGCCGTTGAGAGTCCCATGGGCAGCGCCAGGAAATTCAACGCAATCATCATTGCCGCCGCAATCAAGATGCGTACCAGCATGATCGTTTGCTTTTTTGTCACGGTATAACCCCCTTTAATTTATTGATTGCTCAATCATTTAATACTTTCTGTGAAAGACGCGCCCCTTTCGCCTGATGCGTCCGGGGCGCTTGCGGGTCAAAGTTCAATCTCGCAGTCAGGCTCCACCTTCTTGCAGGCTTTCAGGACTGCCTGCATGACCTCCTTCGGCTCCTGGCCATCCTGAAACTCCACGATCATCTTCTGGGTCATGAAGTTAACGGTGGCGGCGGCGACGCCGGGGGTCTTTCTGGCGGCGTCCTCCATCAGATTGGCGCAGTTGGCGCAGTCAACTTCGATCTTATAGGTCTTTTTCATCGGAATAGCTCCTCTCGAAATTGTTGGATTTATCAATCAAGCACTTGTTTAATTGATGTGATTGTAGTATGATGGATTCGCGGCGGGAAGTCAATGCCTTACGCTGCCTTTCTTCCAAACCGGCAAAAAGCATTTCCAAAACGGACAATTTTCAAGGAGGGATATGTGATGTCTGACTTGCAGCTCCCCCATCACCACGGCGAGGGACAGAATACGGAGTTTTTGAAGGCGCAGTTGGCAAAGCCGGAAACATTCCAGACCGTTGCCGGGACATTCAAGCTTTTGGATGATTCCAGCCGGCTGCGGATCTTCTGGCTGCTGTGTCACTGCGAGGAGTGCGTCATCAACATCTCCGCTATGGTGGAGATGACAAGCCCTGCTGTGTCCCACCATCTGCGGCAGTTAAAAGACCGTGGATTGATTGTCAGTCGCCGTGAGGGGAAAGAGGTCTACTATAAAGCGGCGGAGACGGAGCAGAGCGTTTTGCTCCATCAGGTCATCGAGAAGATCATGAAGATATCCTGCCCGGATTAGGCAGGAGGAAAACGGAGGGATCGGCTTGTATCATCAGCATCTTCCAAAAATTCAAACTGCATTGGCTGATGTTCCGGACGGCCTGCTTCTGGAGGAGCATCATCCCGTTGCAGACGGGAAAGGTGGTGTGAGGCACACGGAGGCCATTCCAGGAGGAAAAGGACAAAAAACCTCTTGGGAAGTATTCCCCGGCTGTACCCTTGTTTTTCAGGACTTTCTGGCGGGGCAGGTTTCCTGCCAGCATGGAGCGGAGCGCGACCTTCTGGAGATCAACTACTGCCGCTACGGGCGTGTTGGCTGGAACATGAAAGACGGCAGTTCGATTTACCTTGGCCCCGGCGATTTTTCCCTGCACACCAGACAGCTCTGCGCCGGTTCGGTCATGACATTCCCAGTGGGGCACTATGAGGGGCTGGCCATCTGGCTGGATCTGTCCAAATTTGATATGGCTCTGCCTGACTTCCTTGGCGGAACAGGCGTGACCGCACAGGCATTGGCAGAAAAGTTCTGTGCCGGAGGGACATCTGCGACGCTTACGGGAAACGAGAAAACAGAGCCTATTTTCGGCGGTTTCTATGGGCAGCCGGAACCGCTTCAGCAGGCGTATTTCCGTTTGAAGGTCATGGAACTGCTGCTCCATCTCAGTGCGGTTTCTTTATCACCCAAACGGGAAGCGGACAAATACCAGACGGAGCAGGTGGAGATCGCCCGCAGCGTCCACGATTATATTTTGCAGCACATGGAGCAGCGGGTCACCATTCAGGAGCTGTCTCAGCGGTATCTGATCAACCCCACCACATTGAAAGCTGTGTTCAAGGCGGTTTATGGCGATTCCCTTGCCGCCCACATGAATGAACACCGAATGGAGAAAGCGGCCCTGCTGCTGACGCAGACCAAGGATAGTATCGCCCAAATTGCCCAAGCTGTGGGCTACGAGAGCCAGAGCCGCTTTTCCGTGGTATTCCGGGAAACCTATGAGATGTCACCCCTGGAATATCGGAAATTGCATGGGAAAAGCCGAATCGATGGGAACAAATAAAGAAGCGGCGGGCCAGTTCAAAACCGGCCTGCCGCTCTCGTTATACGCTTTGCAGCGGAATGCAAATGGTAAACTTTGAGCCTTTCCCGATGACGCTCTCTGCCGTGATGGTTCCCCCATGTGCCTCAACGATGGACTTTGTAATAGCCAGCCCGATCCCCATGCCGCCGGTCTGCTGGCTTCTGGATGGGTCTACCCGGTAAAACCGCTCGAACAGCTGAGAAAGGTGCTCCTCTGGAATGCCTTCGCCCGTATCCGACACAGATAACTGGATCAAGTCTTTTTCCTGCCGGCCTTCCAGCCGGACGATCCCGCTCTCCGGCGTGGCCCGCAGCGCATTGGAGACAAGGTTGGTCAAACATTGCTTGATGCGATCCTGATCGCATACCATGGCAAGTCCTTCTGGAGTGGTATCTAACTCAAAGGCGACCCCTTTGTTCTGAAATCTGGCAAGAAAATCAAGGCGAATGTCCTCTAACAATTCCGCAACAGACATTGGTTCCAGATGTAGTATGATCTGTCCGCTTTCCAGATTGGACAATTCCTGAAGCTGCTCCACCAGCCGTGTCAGCCGCAAAATCTCCTCCCGATAGCCCTGAAACAGCTCCGGGGACGGCTCCCATATCCCGTCGATGACCGCCTCCACATGGCTTTGCAGATTGGTTAGTGGTGTTCTCAGCTCATGGGCCACATCCGCAGTCATCCGGCGCTTTTGCTGTTCCCTCAGTTTTAGCGTTTCAGACATCTCGTTGACCGACTGCATGAGGGACGCCAGCTCTTTGGTTTTCGTCTTTGTTTCAATTTTTCGCCCATAGTCCCCCTCCGCGATACTGCGGGTCACCTCGACTGTCGCCGAGATCGGTCGGGCGATGCGTCTGGCCGCAAAGAAGGCAAGCACCATGGCCACAAGCAGAAAAGCAATACCCAGCCCCAGCGTTACTCGATTGAGCGTATTCAGTAATATCAATGCGTCATCGTCCAACGCATAGGGACCGTAATATCCAACCGTCAGATAGCCCGTCAGCGTTCCATCGCTGGAGAGATCGTATGTGGTTTCTGAATAAGCACCGTTAAAAGAGGGATAGCGGCTGTGCATATTCTCCTCTGCATGCTGCAGTGCGATTTGGCACTCTTGTGCTTTATGTATGGAGATATCCCAGTCCACCTCTCCGTTGCGCGTCTGCACATGGACAATCAGGCCGTTTTGCAGCGCCGCATTACCGATCACCTCTACTGCGTCAATGTTATAGCTTTGGCTTTCTGGCAGGTACTGCTCCTCGACCTGCTCAATGATCTGCTGTATCTGGCGCTGGCGTTGGTCGTTGGCATAGTGCGCAAACAGGTTGTCCAGAGTCAGGTTAAACAGGAGCGTCATTGCGCCAAGAGAGAATATTAGCAGGGCGGAGAAGTAAACAGTCAACTTCGCCTTCAGGGAATGTACCATTTGCTCTCCCTCCCATCAGCCTTGGAACTGATAGCCCACACCATGCACAGTGACAATAAACTCCGGGTCATGTCTGTCTGGTTCGATTTTGCTGCGGAGGCTTTTAATGTAGGTATCAACACTTCGGTTATAGCCGTCGTAATCATCTCCCAGCGCATAGGAGATCAGCTGTTCTCTGGTAAAGATCCGTTTCGGCGCTTTGGCAAGTGTCCGCAGTATTTGATACTCCGATGGCGTCAGGTGGATGGGCGCCCCTTCCTTCAAAACGGTTTTGTTCTGAAAGTCGATCACCAGATATCCGTCCCGATAGGAGACTGGAACGCTCAACAACTTGTCGCTCTCCGTCCTCCGCAATACCGCTCCCACTTTGGCTACCACAACACGGGGGCTGAATGGCTTTGTCAGATAATCGTCCGCACCGACCTCTAAACCATCCAGAATGTCCTGCTCCTGGCTCTTGGCTGTAAGCATGATGATGGGGATGCGGTACTGTGCGCGGATCTGCCCGCATAATGTCTCTCCCGGTATATCCGGCAGCATTAAGTCCAGCAGGATCAGATTGACCGGATGAAGCCGCAGCAACTCCAGCGCGGTTTCCCCGTCATGGGCCGACATGGTTCGATATCCCGCCTTTTCCAGATAGGCGGCCAGGACTTGTGTGATCTTGACTTCATCATCCACAAGGAGAATCAGTTTCTGTGTTTGCATGGCAGTTTTGTTCCAATCTACGAGTTGTAAATGCAAAGGCTTTCTTGCTTTTGACCACGATCATTATACTACATGGATGGCAGTGCTTCAACTACGAGAAGTAAAGCCAAGGACACTATGACTCAGCAGAGGCATCCATAGAAACCCTTGCGTTGTCTGGATGGATCAATATGACAGACACCCCCTTTTTTCTGGCATAGTTGACCGTCATGCCTGTTCCGCTGCGGATTGAGCGGTCATTGTCATACACGGCCAGAAGTATATCGGCGTGATCCACCATGTAGTAATTACGCCGCTTATAGCAGACCGCAAGCACCTCTGCCTTTGTCCCAATTACCACGGTTTCCGTGCTGTGTTGAATTAAGACCTTTAGACGGCCCCGGCTGCGGCTGTCCCAGTCAGCATCATGCCCCTCAAAGGGCAGGGCGATAAACAACTCAATATCGTTGTACTCTGGTTGTTCCTTCAGTTGGAGCAGTATTTCCCCGGCCCACATATCCACACCTAATGCACCGCCAACATAAAAGCGGCGGACTCCCTGCTCATAGAGCGCCACGATCTGATCCCGCAGCCGTTTTTTCAACCGCTTGCAGCCGGTGTTATTCTCCTTGTATTTCCACTTGAACCGGGCAGGGCGATGGCCAGTGATGGCACATGATTTTATACTCATGATGAACTCCATTTCATTGGGTGAATTGAATTTATCCGGTTTTTGTAATATGCCTATAAGGTCTATTGCGCTTTTAGATTATTATAACATGGCCAGATTGCACATACAATACAAGTATCAAGGCTGGCGGAGGATACTTGCAGTATGGTCGATTATAAAACGCTCGGCTCCCGGATCAGGGCAGTTCGTTTGGAAAAGAAAATGACACAAGAGCAGTTGGCAGAGGCGGTCGGAGTGGGCGTTACCCACATCAGCCACATCGAGACCGGCAACAGTATCCCAAGCCTTCAGGTCATGCTGGATATTATCAATGCTTTGGGGTGTTCAGCGGATGAGCTTTTCTGTATGGAGATCGATCAAGCCCGTCCGCTGATGAACAGCTGGCTGAGTGAGCTTGTGGCGGATTGCAGCAATATGGAGATCAAGCTGATCACCGATATGGTGCTTTCCCTGAAGAGTTCACTGCGCCGTTTGCGGCTTGACGATCCAACCTGACAGCTATCCTGACAAACAAAAACGAGACGCAGCCCATCCTGTATGTGGTGCGTCTCGCTTTTTGATATGTATAATACGATTTTTTATGTACGGCGCTGTGGTTATATCCACGGCGCCGTATTCCGTTCCCAGAGCGATTTTCAGAATTCATCCCGAAACGCACCTGGGAGCTGTTTGCTTTCGATACCGACGATGTCATCCAGCGGGATCCTTGTGCCGTCCGTCAGGAGCATAACACGCTCAACGCCGTCCGTCCTTTTCAATTTTCCCGTAACAGTAACATAGCTGCCGCCATCCTTGCGCTCATCCGGTTGGAACCATGTGACCGTGACCTCCGGCTGCTGGCCGATGATCTCCTCTAGATACCGTTGTTTCTCGTCCAGGACGGCCCTGCTGTCCTCGTCCAGTTCGATCTTCCGGTCAGTCAGCCGGGCCGTCTCCACGATGGCCGCTCCGTGGCCTGTCAGTGCGGCGAAGGGGCTGAAAATGGCGGCCCGATCACTGAGAGGCATCCTGGGATGCTTGGCCGAGGTCGGATGGGGCAGGCCAATGATGTCGTTATATCTGTTCGTCATTCATGGTGGCCCCCAATCGTCTTATTCCGCTCCCTGGCGGTAGCGCCCTCCTCCAGATTCATGCCTTTGAGGATGGCGTTTTTGCCGAATTTCTTCTTGATGCCCAGCATGGCCTCCTGCACCTTCCGCTCACGGACCAGGGCAGCGTCCTCCTTTTTCCGGCGTTCCTCCTGGGCGGCGTAGTCAGTGAACAAGTCCAACTGCTCCGCCGCAGGCTCTTTGGGCGCGTCTGCCTCGCAAATCAGACGGTTGGCGGAAATGCTCAGCCGCCGCACCAGCAGGTTTTTGTCCACGATGCGGTCAAACAGCTCCAGCACCGCCCGAATGATCTCGTTGGTGGAGGAGCTGTACCTGTCCAGATTGATGGTGCCGGTGGCGTGCTTGGGAACCTTTCGGCCATAGCGGTCTGTGGTGACCGGGCCTTTGTAGCTTTTGCTCCGCTGGGGATCGTCCAGATTCTCCCGGTCATAGCCAACTGTCAGTACAAGCTGGTTGGTCACCAGCCCCTTATCCACCAGATCAAGGGCCAGTGCGTCCGCCATTTCCCGCATTACCAGCTTTGCCTTTTCAAACTGATATGGGCATTGCAGGACCTGCCCGGAAACGATGCTCTTATTTTCTGGCTTGTACGCTTTCACGTCCGCGATAGTGCAAGGTTCCCAGCCCCAGGCGTGATCCACTAAGATTTCCGCATTGACGCCGAACAGCTTGTAGAGCAGCTCCTCGTTATAATAATCGGTTTCCTTGCCGATGGAGCAGCGGGCGATGTCGCCCATGGTGTAGAGCCCATTGGCCTCCAGCTTCCGGGCATAGCCGGGGCCTACCCGCCAGAAATCCGTCAGCGGACGGTGATCCCACAGCAGACGGCGGTAGGTCATCTCGTCCAGCTTGGCGATCCGCACGCCGTCCTTGTCCGGATGGATATGCTTGGACACAATATCCATGGCGATCTTGGCAAGGTACAAATTGCTACCCATCCCCGCCGTGGCGGTGATGCCAGTAGTCTCCAGCACATCCAGAATGATCTTTCGAGCCAGCTCACGGGCCGTCAGATGATAGGTGTCCAGATAGTTCGTCACATCCATGAACACCTCGTCGATGCTGTACGGAAATATATCCTCCGGGGCCAGATACTTCAAATAGACGCTGTATATCCGGGTGCTCCACTCAATATAATGGGCCATCCGGGGCGGGGCCACAATGTAGTCCAGCTCCATCTCAGGATGATTTTTCAGTTCCGGATCGTTCCATGAGGAACCGGTAAACTGCCCACTGGGGGCATTGCGCCGCCGCTGGGCGTTGACTTCCTTCACCCTCTGGACAACTTCAAACAGTCTTGCCCGACCGGAGATGCCATGGGCTTTGAGGGAAGGAGACACGGCGAGGCAGATGGTCTTTTCCGTGCGGCTCTCGTCCGCCACCACCAGATTGGTGGTCATGGGGTCAAGCCCCCGCTCCACGCACTCCACCGAGGCGTAAAACGATTTCAGATCCACGCAGAGATAAGTCCTGTTTTTCATACCCCGGTCGCCTCCTTGCCTTAGTATGCCTGGTACCAGTGGAAATTATGGGTGGTCAGCCCAGCACTACATCCAGCTCTATTTTCCCCGTCTCCGGGAAGTTCTTCTGTACCTGCTGGCGAATCAGTTCCCTTGACTCTGCTGGTTCAGCAGAATAGGCGGAGGCGATGTGCTCATAGCCCCACAGGGCCTCCGGCGTGGAGTAGACGGAGATGGGCCAGCCATACTCCAAGCCCTTCTTATTGATGCGCCTGCGGAAGTCCCGGATCAGCAGATAGCTCTGCATCTGGAGGTCTGTCACCGTCCCCTCAAAGTTCTTCTCTCCATCCTTGCCGAAACCGGCTAACCGTTTCAGCTCGAAGGAAAACAGCTCGTCCTTGCTTTCAAACTGGTCCATGATCCGTTTGCAGCGCATACTGGCCAGTTCTTCATCCCAACGGCTGTCGAAGTCATAGCCGTCCCGCCGGTAGTTGGCAAAGTGGGGAAACCACTCTCTGGAGATAAAGCCCGCCTTTTTGCCGAAGAATTTGCCATAGGCCACCTGGCCGCTCCGGGCGATCAGTTCCCGCCACTCCCACGGGTCCTGCTCCTCGTCCCCAGTCCACCAGTACAGGTCGGAGGTATGTTCCTCCACTGAGAAACCGGGAATCTCATTTTTGAACAGCGGGAGAAAGCCGACCTCATTGATCCAGCCAATTAACTCCTCCCAGCTTCGGATGCGGCTGGGATCGTCCCAGTCCAGTCCCCGCATGATCCATTCGCCGTTCTCGATCGCCATACTGACACCTCCCGCCTATGGCTTTGTGTTATTATAACACAGTGGATCCCAAGATTCTATCAGGATGAATGTTCTTTCTCTGCTCTAAACTTTCTTGGAGTGGGTCCTTCTGGATGGTTCATCATGGACCGAGGCTCGGTTCACAAAATGCGCGGACTCTCCCCTTGGCGGGAGAGTCCGTTTCTATGCTCAGAGGAGCCGGTACAGATTGGAACTGAGGCTTCCGTTCTCCCGCCAGCGCGGGCTTTTGGCAATCAGTCCCGCTTTGCATAGATCGTCCAGCGCCCGTTTGACAGTGCTTCTGGAGAGTTTCAGTTCGGCGGCAATAGTCCTGATTCCCGGCCAGCACTGGCCGTCCTTGTCAGCATGGTCCTTCAGGTACATATAGACCGCCCGCGCCCGGTGAGAAAGCTCGGAGCGGTAGATCATCTCAAAATATCCCACGGCTATTTTCCCTCCATGCCGGTACGTAAATCTGGGTTTCGCTGCGGCCTGCCGTGGGGCCGTCTGTCCCGCGCCTGTGCCATGCCGCCAGCGGGTGGCGTGTTCTGCGGGACCGGGGGCGGCGCATCCTCGACGATCTGTGTGTAGTGGTGTTCCAGGATGGCCCGCTCCAACTCCTGCTTGCTGGCATAGGCCACAGAACGGGCGGCCTTCTCCGGGATGGTATATGGCTCCTCAAAGGTGATGCCCCAATCCAGAAACAGCCGCAGCCGGGTCTGCATGGGATGGGAGCCGGTCTTCATGACGATAAACTGCCCCTTGGGGATAGACTTCAGCTCGTCGGCGGTCATGAGGGGCCGCTCGATCATCTGCAAGCTCTGGCTGGGGTCGTTCTTTCCTTTGCTGATGGAGCCAGATAGGACGGTGCGGCTGCCCAGGGCCTTGGAGAGTACCTCGGCAGTCTGGCTGTTGGGGGCAAAGCCGCCGAAGATCGTGTCCTGCACATTGTCCTGGATGATCTCCGCGCCCTCTTTGCCGTAGTTCTTTTCAAGCTGCGCCAGCGACTGGATAATCGGCACCAGCGTCAGTTTGCGGGAGCGCCCCGCGCTGAACAGGGGCAGGATGTCAAAGGCGGGCATGGTGCCCAACTCATCACAGAACAGCACCACCCGGTTCTTCAGCTTGCCGCCGTTCTCGTCGGCCACGGCAAACAGCTCGCGGGAGAGGGTCTGGATCATGAGTCCAGCCATGAAGTTCTTGCTGGGATCTTCTTCCGGGAGGATCAGGAAGATGGCGGACTTCCGGGAGGCGAAGGTCTCCGCGTCGATGGCGCTGTCGAAGCACAGCACCTGCTCCAGTTCTGAGTCCAGGAAAGCGTTGAGCCGGGAGAGTACGGTGGACATGACGGAGGCCATGGCCTGATCCGCGCTGTTGAGGGCAGCGCCGGCAAACCACCGGGCCTTGTGCGTTTCCGGCAGGCGGTTCATCAACATCTGAAACCCATTCTTGCCCTTGACGGTCTTGCTGGGGGCCAGCAGATCCTGCACCAGCTTGAACACGCTGACGATGTGCCGCTTCTCCCGCTTGTCCCGGTCATTCGGCGGCAGATACTCCGCCAGCAGGAGGATGACGGCGGTGAGCAGTCCCTCCGCGGCGTCGTAAAAAAACGCGTTCTGCCCGTAGTTGGAGGCGTCCCCCTCCGGGTTGACGATGGTCTTGGAGAGGATCTTGGCATACTTCTCCGCCTTGGCGCGGGCAGCGAGGTTTTTCTCATCCTCCCGGCAGATATCCATGTAGTGGTTGATGAGGGTCAGCAGATTGTAGCCGTCCGAGCGGGTGGGGTTACGCAGGTCGATGACCGCCACCTGATAGCCGTAGTACCTGGACGCTATCGTGCCGTAATTCCGCGCCAGATCCCCCTTGGTATCCAGCGCCAGGAAGCTCATGCCGCTGGCACAGGCATATTCCAAGTTTGGGTAAAGGAAGAAGGCGGTCTTGCCCACACCGGACGCGCCGATCATGAGGCAATGGATATCGTCTGTGTCCACGATGGCCTTGAGGGGGTGGCGCTCCTTCTTCGATTTCGATTTGGGCGGCTTCTTGTTTTTCCTGGGCTTTTTCGGAAAGCTGCCGCCCTCGCAGCCCAGCACCAGCCCCTGGGCCTGGGGCAGCTCTTTGCCAGAGCGCCACTGGGAAGGCTGGAACGGGATATGCCGGTAGGTCTGCTCGATCTCCTTTTTGGTTGCCCACCGGGCCGTTCCGTGCTGGCCATCGCCCACGGTCTTGGACTTGATGTTGTTCAGGGAGCCCTGACCGGAGAAGTGTGTGGCGGCGGCCACGATCAGGAGCATCCCGCCCGCCAGCGCAAGAAGTAAAATCGTTTGGATCGGCATAGGCTCACCCCATCTGCTGTGTGACCGGAGCAAGTGCCTGTGCCTCTGTGATCTCGGCCAGATCATCGTTCCAGTCCTTGTTCTGTGGGATCAGCCGGTCTGAGGCGATCCCGAACTGTTCCGCAACTCTCTCCGCGATCCGCAGGCAGGCGGTGTGTCCGGCCTTGTCGTTGTCCAGACACAGGAACACCTCGCGCAGTGCGGGATTCTGCTCCATCATCTGGAGCACAGGCTGGCTGGATGTTCCGCAGCAGGCCACATAGCTGTGCTCCTGCCAGCCCTCCGGGTACAGTGTTACAAAAGACAGCAGGTCAATAGGGGCCTCGAACACATACAGCCGGTTGCTGGTACCGGTCCAGTGGAAGCTGTACCGAGGGTCGCTGCCCGCCACATTGATGCGGAAGGTCTTGCCCAGATCGTTGGTGCTTCGCTTATGGGCATGACGGACAACGCCGTGTTCGTCTTTTCCGACAAACACGGCGTTGTGATATTCTGCGTCCTCATAGATGAGTCCTGCTCGGACGAAGGTATTCAGCACCTCCCGGTCGATGTGCCGTTTCTTCAGCAGGTATGCATAGAGACGGCGCATCGAATGGTTGGCGGGCGGCTGGATGAATTCTCTTATGGGTTCTTCCTTCGGCTTTTGCGCCGGTGCATACGGCTGCCCCTGTTCGCCATCCAGCAGGCGGGTGACCGCCTCCGGGTAACTGAGATGATAGAAATTCTGAACGAAGGAGACGGGGCCACCGCCTTCCCCGGTGGCGTGGTCGTACCACTCATTGCCCCGGACAGTGACGCTGTGGTCGCTGGTCATGCGATACTCCGGGCCGGAGCGGATGAGTTTCTCTCCCTGGCGGCGCAGGAACTCAACGAGGTCAACAGAGCCAGCCCGGAGCTTCTGCTCCTCGGTAAAATGAATATAGGGCATTTTATCTCACCTCCACTAAATTTGCTGCATTCGTTCTTCGTAATCGTCCGCCTTATGGCCCATGGCAATCTTCTTTTCCCTAATCCGCTGGCGCAGCTTTTTATCCGTAAACGAGATCGTTCTGGCAGGTCCCTTTGGCGTCTGCTCCTGAAAGATCCGGCTCATGTGGCGCAGGAGCCGGGTGGCACAGGAGAACAGGGATGGCCCCCGAAAGTCATCCATGTGGTCAAGGAAATATTGAGCATACTCGCTGCCCTGCGCCGCCGCCAGCGTGAACCAGCGGACGGCGGCGTCCCCGTCCTTCGGAATCTCCTTGCCCAGCAGATAGAGCTTGCCCAGGGCATACTGGGCGTATTGGTTCCCCCGTTCAGCGGAGGCGGTCAGCCAGCGGACGCCCTCGGCGGTATCCTTTGAGACATTCTCTCCTTGGAGCAGGAGTTTACCCAGCCGATACTGAGAAAATTGGTTTCCAGCTTCCGCAGACTGTTTGAGCCACTCCACAGCGGCAGGAATATCCCGCCGCAGACCGTCGCCGCCGTTGAGGAGCAGCTTGGCCAGAGCGTATGCGGCGGAGTCATTTCCCCGCGCAGCGGCCTTTTGAAACAATGCCGCAGCCATCAGTGCGTCCTGCTCCACGCCATGGCCGTCCCGGTAGGCTTTGCCGAGGGCGTATTGCTTGTCGGAATCCAACTCAGGTTCATCTGTTTCTTCCGGCTCGGGCGGCGCGAACACAGCGGACAGCTCGCCCAGCCGCACCGCCTCCTGGATGACCAGATTCTTGATCCGCTTGAACTCTTTCTGCTGGGATAGCGGAAGGCGTGGCGGCAGATCGTCCTTGTAGGTGTGGAGTACTTCTTCCCGTAACTCATACCATAGGTCATACGCCTGCGCGACGCGCCCGTCCTTTGCCAGCTCGTCCACGATCTCGTCCACCACCGACTTCAGCGGCGCTTTCAGATAGCCGTACTGCTTTTTGCCGGAGATGGTTTGCAGTTTCCCGGCCAGCTGCTCCATGAGCTGCTCGATACGCGGGTTGTCCAGCGTACTATCTTTCATCTGCTCCGTAAGCTGGCGCATGACCTCGCTGGCCTCCTGAGTGAGCGCGTCCCGCCGCTGGGTCTGCCGCTCATAGAGCGACACAAGGTCCTGCTGGAAGATCCGCTTGGCCAGCCCGGACTTGATCTGGGCGATGCCCGTTTTGGTCAGGTAGCCGGACTTGCCGTCCGCGCTGTAGCAGACCATGTGCAGATGCGGGTGGTGGGCCTCATCGTGAAAGGCGGCGTACCAGCGAAACTGCTCCCACGGGATCTTCATGGCCGCCGCCATCTCCACCGCATAGCTGTTGAGCAGTTCCCTCCACCGTGCCGCGTCCTCATAGCCCAGCCGGGCGGCGTCCTCCCGCCGCAGGGAGATGATGGGCAGCCACACATTGCCGGGATGGTGCGCCACCTCGTCCGCGATCTGGGACAGCGTCAGCGGATCGTCCGAGCCGGTGAACAGAGCGTGCGCCCCGGTGCGCTGGGCACGGGGACGGCTGGCGATGTAGCTGATGTAGTTTTCCTTTTTCGCCAGCGAGTCGTAGTTGTCCTCCAGCGCACGGGTGATGAACTCCGAGGCGTTGCCGCGGGTGGGCGAGGCCAGATAGTCCTCGTACTCGAACAGTCCCCGGCTCAGCGGGAAGTCTCGGATGAGCTGCTCCACCATCTCCCGCTGTTTTTTCGTGGCGGGCAGTCCCGCCGCGTCAGGGGCGATGCGCTGCGCACCCTTGCGGGTGGCCATGTAGCGGACGTAGTTTCCCAGGTGTGCGGCCTGCGCCGCGCCGCCCTTGAGATAGGGGCACTTGAAGATGACGCGAGGCATGAAGCGTCACCGCCGTCAGTCCGCGCCGCGCTGATACGCCACCGCGTTCTCCAGCGTGATGCCGCCGTTGGTCTTTTTCACATTTTGGACGCACCGGCCCCGCAGTTCCCGCAGCTGCTCCTCCGGAATTTCCATGCCCGCGGCCAGGATGTTCATCATCATGTCCATCTCCACCGCCAGCTTGAACAGGATGCGGCAGATATGTGTCTCGCTGCTCTGCACGGTGGCACGGATGGCGGACACCAGCATGGGCGGCAGTACGGAGAAGCAATCCTGGGAGGCCAGGTAGTCGCAGTAGAACCGTAAGGCGTTCTCCACGAACTCGTTTTGACTGCGGACATTTGCCAGCGGCATGGCTGTTTTAATCTTGCGGTCAGTATCAGAATCGATCCGCATCAGAAATTTTACTTTTTCTTCTGTCATTCAGAATACCTCCGATATAAACTGAAAATAGCTGTGATAGCATTTTTGAAACTGCAAACACCGCTGGAACTGTCGGGATTTTTGGCAGGTTCATATCAGATTTGATAGCATCGGCAAAGAAGTGATAACACTGGGTTTAGCAAAAAGGTACCGAAAAACTGTCGTGACCAGCCTAAAAAGCGTATCTCCGACCCGCATTGCGGGGCGGTGTGATACAGGGTGATTGCACCCTTTTATCCAGCACTTTTTTCGTCCCCCCGCAAAGCGGCCATTTGTGCCTTCCCGTTTCCCGCCACACGCTGGCAACACGGCGCTTTGCCGCGCCAGTGGGCTGGGACGCTGCCCACCCCCGCAAAGCGGCACACAGGGCGGGACAGGGGCAACGGCGGGGAGAACAGTAGGGGCGCTCCATCGCAATGGAGCGCCCCCTGTTTGGGCTGCCAATCAGCCGGCTGTGATCTCAGGTAACTCCCGCTCCGCGGGCGTCTTCTCGATCCAGTCCAGCAGGTTCTGGCACTCCGCCAGTTCATCGGCCAGCTTGAACATCGCTGCGCGCTGCTCCCAGTTGTCCAGCCGGACGGCGGTTTCGAACAGGTCCCACACGTTGTCCAGTGTTTCCATCCCGCTGGCGTTCATGGGCAGTTCTTCTTCCGGCAGGATATGGTTGACATTCTCGCCGGCCGCGATCCTGCGGAGGACATCCTTCTCCCTCTGGATGAGGCCGAGGTTCTCAGCGGTGGCCTCAGCGGGGAGGCCCCACGCCTTACCAATCAGGGTGACGGCCTCCTCGTAGTGGGCCAGGCTGATGTCCTCCTCACTGGGGGCGTCGCTGACGCTCTCACCGTGGATGATCATCAAAGCCAGAGCCTCCTCGGTGATCCTCATTTGAAATTCCTGCGCTCTCTCAGTTGTCATATCGTTGTTCCTCCTGTTGTTATTTTGTGCCGCTCCTGGCGGCTTGCAAACACAATGGCACACCTTCGCCGGAAAAGCTATTCAGCAAAGCCAACGAAAAATAGCACCAGCAGATTGACATAGATCACATTGCAGGGCCGATGGGCGGCGCCATATCCTCCGCCATGCACTGTGCGCTGTAGTCAGCAAGGCTCATGCCCGTCTGCTGCTGGCAGTAGTCCTCCATCTTCGGAAGGAGGAGCGCCTGCTCCTCCTCGCTGAGACAGTACTTGTAGTCCTGCTCGCTGCCATCGCCATGCACCAGGAACACTTCCAGCGTGTCGCAGACGCGGCGGTGCTCCATATCGTAGTTGGCATAGATGTTCAGCCAGTCATCATTCTCATCGGTGCAGACGTGTGTGCCGAATACTTTGTCGACGTCGAAAGCGGTATCCAGATAGAACTCCAGCAGGTTTTCGTTCTGCTCGATGTCCCCGCTGAAGGAGATGTCCCCGGTTCGGAGCATCCGGCTGCCGGTGAGATATCCAGGCTCAATTTCCTGGGTGAGCTGTTTTCCATCGAGATGGTTGAGGAACACCTTCCACCGCTCCTCCAACGACGTATAGGCTCTCTTATTTGCATAGTAGGCGGCGCTGCTGACATCCCTGATTCGGAAACACTGCCAGCCGTCCATGATATGGAGCGCGTTGAAGCGGCCGGAGTCCAGGTCGATGTCGAATGCCCCGGTCACCCGTCCGGTGTTCTCCAGCCGCTCCGACACATAGTCATTGAACTGCTCACGGGAGATCTTCTCCCCGCGGGAAAACATTCCGGTGAACCGTGCGGGAGAGTTCTCAGGGGGCTTGCGGAGATAGCTGCGCAGCCGGGCGGCCACCTGGAGCATCTCCAGATTCTCCTCGGCCACGAAGTAGGTATCGCCGCCGTCCTCCGTCACATGGAACACGGCGAAGCGGCGGGCGGCTTCCTGCGCCTGCTTGTTCTCCTGCTCCTCCTGCCAGATCTCCTGGCTGATGCGGCTGTACTCCGTGTCCGGGATCAGGGCGTTGATGAGCTCGTCCAGGTGCTCATTGAGCTTGTCCTCCACTGTCTCACCTTTCAGCTGGCGGCTCAGCGCGTCGTACCATCGCCCGTCGAGCCATAGGGTGATTTCTCTACTGTTCATTGCGTGCATCCTCCTTCTGCGCAAGTGGTGCAACAGGACGCGGTTCCTGCTTCGGCTGGCTTGGCCGCGTCGGACGCTTGGGACGAACTGGCGCGGCTTTTCTGTCCAGAAACTCCCGCACCGGTTCAGGTACAGCCTGTTCATAGAGCTGCCGCAGGGCCTCCTCCATGCGTTTCTGGACGCTGGAATGCTCCTTCCCCAAATAGAACTCCAGCGCCTCCAGCCGCTCACAGTCGAAGCTGATTGTGATTTCACTTTTTTCCATGGTGACAGCCTCCAATCTTATTGCATCGTCATTGTCATGGCGGGGCTGTCCGCGACCCGCATTTCGTAGGGACCTCCAGCCCAGCGGATCCCAGGCAAATTCAGAAAGCAGTCGCCGGCCTCGTTCATGATCGCCAGATCGAACTCTGACGCGTCCACCACACCCATGGGGTTATCCAGCCCAGCGCCGTTGTAGACCACGCAGAGCGCGGGCCAATCGGTTACCTCTGGATACCGCTCAGAGAGTTTCCTGAACAGCAGTGTATCCGTGACTTCTTCCGGCGTGGTCACCGCGCCGGATACATAGGCGCTCTCGCAGGGGCCGGTCTCCCAGCCCAGAAGGATACGGGTGAACCGAATGGGCATCCGGGCGGTCATGTGGCGGAGCATGGACGCCGACTGGTCATAGGCGTCGTGCAGCCCATTTGACACGCCGGCCCACGGCAGATGGGAGGCCATGTCCTCCAGCAAATCCCGGACAACGGCAATCTGCCGCCTGCGGTCATCGCCGGCTGCTTCCACCGCAGAGAGGTAGCATTGCAGTTCCCGGATCGTCTCTTTCTGCGATTGAACTGTGGCAGGCTCTGCGGCAAAGCTGCCGCGGGCCTGTGCCAGCCGCTGGTCGAACCGTTCCATCT
The DNA here is from genome assembly GCF_052117285.1 of Lawsonibacter sp. LCP25S3_E2. NCBI lineage: Bacteria > Bacillati > Bacillota > Clostridia > Eubacteriales > Oscillospiraceae > Lawsonibacter > Lawsonibacter sp. LCP25S3_E2. The sequence goes on along the minus strand of NZ_JBQKJL010000003.1, from coordinate 137,183 downwards.
GCTTTGGGTCAGGCCGCACTCCATCCAGCCGGGCCATGCCCTGAAGGATCGCGTCGATCCAGAACCGGCGTGTTTCCGACCAGGGCGGTTCGTCCTGCCGTTGGTGACGCTCGATTCCATTCTGCCGTTCTATGGCATAGGCGGTGAGGCCCTCTTCTGCAAGAGCAATATTAAAACTTGACATGGTCATCTCTCCTTCATCGTTATCTGGGGAGCATCTGTCTGCGCCTCCGCCTGCTGGGTGTTCCAGCTTGCCTCGACCTCCCGCAGATAGGCCGGCCAAGTCCTGGTTCTCACCAAACAGGGGGCGCACATGGGGGAAGCCATAACTGTCCATGAGTCTGCCGCCCCCTTTATTGAATGAATTTCATGCTCTGAGCCTCCGGCTTATAGGCATCGAGGACAGAGCGGAACTGCTCCAGCCGTTCCGGCTTCACGCCGTCAATCACGATCTCCGTGCCGTCCTCCCCGGCGCGGGTCTCCAGAACGCGGGCGTCCAGCACATCGGAGAAGCGTTTTCGCTCCGCACGGGTCAGTTCCTCCTCCTGTTCAAGGAATATCGGTTCTCCACCCTGGGTGTGGACGAGAGACAGATCCTCGGCCAGCTCGTACTGGAGAATGTCCCGCAGAGAGATATCAGAGTTTTCCGGCAGGGCTATGACGGCACCCGCGGCCAGCATGGCCTCGACGGTGAGGTATCCGCGTGCCAGGATCTCCTCATTCGGCATTTGCAGGCCGTCGTGAAGAGTGGAGTAGATACCTTCACTTTCAAAAAGCTCACAGAACACCTCTACCGCGTCATAGAAAAGCCGGGTCTTCTGTTCCTCCGGAAGTTTGGCGAAGTAGCACGGTTTCTGGCCTTGAATCCTGGGACAGAAACTGGGGTGGTACGCTATGTCGAGCCCTGTATCGGTCAGTACCGCCGAGGCTATCTCTCTGCGGCGTGTGAGCACATCCAGCAGCATCCCGTCCAGGCCGTTTCCTCTGCGGATCGTGATCCCGGTCCGCTTCTCCAGCTCCTCGAAACTGACGCCCCAGTTCCCGTTCTCTGTGGCCTCCGTACCCTGCCGGACGATGAAGTCCGCCGCCCGCTCCAGTCTGGCGTTGAGGATATCCCGCATCCCCGGCAGATAGGCGGCGAGGCGTGGGTAATCATAGCCGTCGGAATAGACCAGCACACCGTCCTCGCTGCCCTGGCCCAGCGCCAGCAGGCAGTGGATGGCTCTGTTGTCGACGAACATCCGGCTTTTGTTCTCCGCAATGAACGGCTGATTTGTGAGCGGTGTGATCACCAGCGCGGAAAACTCCGCCGTTGATAACTCCACCACCTTCTCGATTTGACAATCATCCATCTGAAAATTGTTGGGTCTGTTCAAGAGATTTGCTTTGATTTTCATCACATTTTCCTTTCCTCTGCCCTATGGCAGATAGCTGCGCGGGTTCGTCCGCTCCCCGTTGACCCGCACCTCGAAGTGGAGGTGCGGACCGGTGGACCGTCCGGTGGAGCCGGACAGGGCGACCACATCCCCTGCCTCCACCGTCCGGCCCGCCGAGGCCAGCAGTTGGGAACAGTGGCCGTATAGAGTGGACAGGCCATCGCCGTGGTCGATGATGATATAGTAGCCGTACCCGCCCTGGTTGTAGGCGGAGACTGTCACCGTCCCCGGCAGGGCGGCGCGGATCGGCGTGCCGGTGGGTACCGCCAGGTCCATGCCGGTATGTCCCCGGCGCTCTCCCGTGATGGGGTCGATACGATTGCCGAACTCCGAGGTGACCACGCTCCGCCAGTTCTCCCCGATGGGAGAGCAGAAGCCGTCCGCCCCGATGAACGGCACATCCGAACCGGAAAAGCCGCTGCCGCTCCCGGTGTAGCCATAGCGGATCAGACTGTAGACGCTGTCCGCATTGGCTTGTTGATCATCGGTGGACTCTGTGCCCAGCACGGCGTAGATGTTCTTGTAGACCTGTGCCAGATCCTCGATAGGTACTGCCACGGTATAGGTTTCTTCTTCCTCTGTGGTAGTTCCATCTTCATTCGCTATGATTACGGTGCGGGTGCGCTCCTCATAGGTGACGAAGCAGTCCGCAAACGCCCGGCAGTCCTGGCGGCTGGGACTTTCCGCGCCGAAGTACAGAGCATAAAAGATGGCCTTGACACGGATACCGTCAAGGCCATTTTCATCCTCTGCCTGTGCGTTGATTTCAGCGATGGCTCCATCCAGCAAAGCGAAACAGGTCTGCATCTCTCCGATATAGGCACGGTACTCGTCCGGGAGTTCCGCAGGAATCGTCCCGCCGTAGAAGCACAGCTCCACCACAGAGAGGTTGTGGGAGGCGGAGCCCGAACCCAGAGAGCATAAAAAGGCGATGAGCAGGATCACCGGAGAGAGGATGGCCACCAGCACCCAGCCCAGCTTCTTCCGGGTATTTTCATCCGAGAGGGCGGCGATGGCCGCTTTGACTACCGCGGCGGCTGTGGCGCTCATAGACTCATGCCGCCCATGGCTGGGCCGTCCTGCTGTGGGCCGCTTTGCAGTTCTGACCAGTATTCGGACAGCGCATCCATGGTTTCCGCATGGCCGTCGCTCCTGCCGTAGGCCGCATCCCACAGGCGGTACTGCTCCAGATCCATGCCGCGATCCAGCAGCAGCTTGGCCGTATCCACCGCGTCATTTTGAATGCAGGCAGAGAGGGCGGCATAATCATCCAGTTCCACCGGCATCCCTGCTTTCAAAAGCCGCTCTGCCATCCATTCCAGATGACCAGAGAGCAAAGGACGGAGCACCTGGGAAATGTGACGGTCCGGCTGCGCCCCCTTTTCCACCAGCACCATGGCAGTTTGGAAATCCTGCCGCATGGCGGCCATGGGCAGCAGGCTTGGCGGTGCGGCGGCAATCTGCTCCGGGGTGCATCGCCGGAGCAGGTCTTTGGCGATCTCCTGATGATCGTGTCCATAGGCGTACTGGATGACCTCGCCGGGGAGCGTGGGACGCGGCTCTGAGAGCCGGCTTTTCATCTGCTCCACCAGAGTCTGCACCCGCTGGCTGTCTCCCGTATCCACCGCCCGCTTGCAGGCGGTGAGGTAGGCTTCCGGCGAAATACTCCTTGCGTCGGCCAGCAATGTCAGAACCATCTTCCGTCCAACTATCCCCGGCCGTCCAGCCGCCTCCGCCAGCAGACTGTCCGCCTGATTCGGCACCTTGGGGTAAAACTGCTTGAATGTTTCCAACTCGCCGTCCCGGATGGCCAGTACTGTTTTGTCATAGTCGCTCATGCGCAGGGGCCGCTGACCAGCCGTGTCCATATAGGCGGTGATGCTCCCGGTCATGCGCCGTAGAAGCTGCTCGGTCTGGGACATGGCAGCCTCCTGTCGTTCCCGCTGCTCTGCCAGCGCCTGGATGATGGTACGCTGTTCCGCGGGATCCAGGTGGACGATCATGTCCTCTGGCTCCGGTCGTTCCCCCAACCGCATATACCGGGCATAGGTGCCGCCATCCCCGTGGAACGCCTTGGTGATGGCGGAGGAGATGAGAAACATCCGGTCAAGGTCCGCGCCGGTATCGCCCAGGGTCTTGCCGGTGATGAAGCTCCTGGTGACCGGCTGGCCGTTTTCATACCACTTCAGGTACACATCCAGATAGACGCCCTCGCTGCCGCCATAGTCGGTGGTACAGAAGATGTCTGCGTCCTGGGGGATCTCCCGGCCATTTTCCCACTCCTGAGCCAGCAGAAAATACTCGTCCGGCAGATAGCCCATGCCCTCCAGCCGGTATTTCAGTTCCTCGAAAACCTCCTGGGCTGTGCGCTGTCCGGCACACTTCAGCTTGCGGGGGTCTTCCTCGGAAGGCTCCCATTTGTCCAATTCAATGGTTTTCATCTGATCAATACTCCTTTCCTATCCTCCGTCATAGCAGCCGCAGGGCATATCATGTTCCGGGAACATCCAGCACATGGCCATCTGATTTTTATCCGCCTCCACAAAGTCCCGCCAGGACCAGTTCCGCCCCAGGCCCTTGACACTGATGAGGTTGGGCTGGGCGTTGTCCTCGATGGCGATGGCCCGGTCAAAGAGATCCCGGTGGTTGTGGTAGAGGGTGCGGATCTCATGGTGCTTCATCGCGGGGCAGAAAAAGCAGGAGGACTTGCCGGGCAGCGGCAGGCCCTCCTGCTGGATGGCGGCAACGCAGTCCTCCCGCCCCCAGCCCCAGTCGATCAGGGGATATTCCATCTGGTATTTCTTATCCTGTATATCATAGACATAGGCGTGGGTCCTGCGCTGCTCCTCGTCGGCGTCATAGCCAATGAACTTGACTACCTTCTCGCCTCTGGCCCACACCTCCCGGCAGGGCGGATAGTTGTTGCAGAATTTTTCTTGCGGACCGGCCTTGTGCTTCAGGGAACACCTCTTGTAGCCATAGGCCAGAGCGGGGAGGGTGCCGGAACGGAGGCACTCCTGCTCCAGTGTCAGGCGGTCCCCATTCATGTCCATGTATTCTACCACTGTGATCTTCGGCATCCCGTGATTTATCAGCCACTGGTCCATGACGGACAGGTACTCATAGGTGTGGGGCTGCTCGCAGCCTGTATCCGCAAAGAGAATGAGGTCGGCGGGGATATTTTTGTGGTACATTCCAATCAGCATAGCGGTACTGTTTGTGCCGCCGCCATAAGAGATGACATTCATAGCTGGCTCCCTATTGCGCATTTGCGTTCTCAGGCCAGCCGAGTTCTTCGAGCTTCAGAAAGTATGCAAAGGTTTCCGGCGCGGCATCTGCCAGAGGGCGCATCCTATCCTCGTTTTCACTCCAATCGATCCAATACTCAAAAAACTCCGCAAAATACTCCCGCGAATTGACTGTTGAGTAGTCTCCCAGTACAGCACGCGCGGATCCCGACTCCTTCTCATAGAGCTTTTCCGTGGTGGATGGAAAGCCAATTACCTGATGATAGAAGTGCCCGAACTCATGAACGGTACAAGACGGCTCACGGGCATAGATCGTTTTTTGACGATAACTGGTCGCACCGGCGCACTGCATATTCAACTGCTCACTTAAATCGTCCAGATACTGACTGTCCAGATCAAACGACCAGCCGTGCGCTGTATATTCATCCAGAATAGCCGCGGGAATCTTTTTCATCTCGACAAGATAGGAGCCGAGATATACCTGATCAACATTATTGATGTTCAACCGCTCCACCATCTCGGGGGGATCGACGTGCAGCCCTTTGGTACGGACCAGATAGATGATCTGTGCCGCTTCGCCGCGTGTGATACGTTCCAGTGGATCGGCATTTTCCGCGCACAATCCATTTTCACAGGCGATACGAACATAATTATCAGCGTCGCTCATGTATTCTCCGTCTTCATACAGCTCATAACAGTAAACGGGAATCCCCTCTGCCGCAAAAGCACTGGCATAAATTGCGCTGCGGCACATCTCCGTGTCTGGTTCCAGTACCGCACTCATATTGAGCCATCCCTCTTTGTACGCAAGCTCGAGCTGGGCCTGCCCGAAGGGAATACCAGGAGTTTCGGGAACCTCCTTATCATAGGCACGGCAGATCATGACTGCCCACTGGCGGGTGGTGATGACAGCGTCGGGCGAAAAGTTATTGTCCCCGGTCCCACAGGTGATCCCGTTTTCAGCCGCAAAGGAAATGCCCTCATACCAAGGGGATTCCGCGCTGACATCCCGGAATCCCGGATCATTGGCCGCAGATGCTGGGGCGGTCAGCTGCATACACAGGGCTGCGGTCAGCATGAAAAAAGATAATATGGTATAGATTCGTTTCATTGATGTTCCTTTCCAAAAAGAAAACAGCCTGGAAGCCGCTTGGCAATTTCCAGGCCATTGGTTCGGAATGAGCTCACTAACTTACGGGTTCACCGTCCGCCCGCCTTTCCAAACAGCTTTTCCTTATAGGGCGGTGCATGGACCTCCAGCAGATACCGCTCGTTACCGCACTTGTAGAGGCAGACGCCCCTCTGGGGATAGCGGATGAGTTCGAACTCAGCAGGCTCCAGTTGGAGGTTGTCCATATAGAACTTCTTGTTCACGCTGCCTGCGTTGAACAGGAACTGGTGGGTGGGGATGGCGAACAGGGGCCGGGTCAGCTCCCGAATACCGTCCACATCAAAGTCCTCCAGATTCTGGCTGGCCAGGATCATGGAGGACTCCTTCTTCCGCACCCGCTTGAGGCTGTTACGGATATATTCGATGGTGGTCAGGTTGCTCAGCCAGATGTACAGCTCGTCCAGCGTGGCCACGGTATTTCCCTCGGTGAGCAGCTTGTCGCTGAGATAGGAGAGGATATTGAACAGCATGGCGTTCTTCACATTCCGGCTGGCCTGGAGGAGCCCCTTGACGCCGAAGACCAGGAAGCGGGAACTGGTGATGTTGGTGTGGCCGTTGAAAAACTTGCTCTCCGCGCCGCGGCACATGGAGTGGAGGCCCAGCAGGACCTCCCGCAGCAATTCCCTGGTGTAGAGGGGGAATTCCTCCTGGTCATAATTCTGATACGCATCCTCAATGATACGGTAGAGGTCGGAGAGAACGGGGTAATCCGTGGGGGTCAGGGACAAAAAGTCCGTGTTGTCATCCATGCCCCACTGGGCGTACAGCCGCTCCAGCATCAGCTCGATGGTGTCGATGTGCTTGTCCGCGAAGTCCTCCTTGTAGGAGCGGAAGAAGTCCTTCAGGAAGGAGATATGCTGGCTCAGCCGGGTCTTCTGGCGAAAGGCCGCGGGAGCGTCCGGGTCATCTTCGCCGCTGACATCCCACAGCTTGGGCTGGAGGGGGTTGATCCGGTATATACCGCTCATGAGGTCAAGAAAGCAGCCGCCCAGGTTGACGCACAGGTCAGTCAGCTCATGCTCCGGGTCCAGGCAGATGGCGCGTTGCCCGCTCTCCAGGATGTTGCACAACAGGAGCTTGAGCAGATAGCTCTTGCCCTGGCCGCTGTTGCCCAGGATGAGGACGCTGGCGGTGGTCTTGTCGTCGGCACGGCGGTTCAGATCCACGATGATATTGGAGCCGTAGCGGTCCCGTCCGATGTAAAAGCCCTTGGGGTCGGTCTTGCCGGAGTAGTTGAAGGGATACAGGTTGGCCACCGAGCTGGCAGGCAGGACGCGCTCAAACTGGGAGCCAAAGGCGTTGCGGCCAGCGGGGTTCACGGAGAGAAAGCCCTCCCGTTGGCGCAGGAGGATTGGGTCGGCGCCCAGCTTGCTCCGCACCAGCTCCGCCGTCACCTCGTCCCGCAGGGTGCGCAGGCTCTCCGCGTCCCGTGCGGACAGCTCGATGAACACGGCGCAGTGGAGGAGCGGCTCGCTGTTCTTCCGCATGGAGGCGATGAGCGCCGCCACATCCTGGAGGTTGGCCTCGGCGGTGACGGCTTGCTTCATGCTGTTGCTGCTGCCCCGGTCCATGCGGTTCTTGTTCTCCGCATTGTGGATGATCTTATCCTCCTCGGCGGCAGTCACCTGCCGGTTGTAAATGGTCAGGGTCACGCCGCTCTTTTCGCCTAAATGCCGCAGCAGGGCCAGCTCCTCCGTGGTGGTGGGATAGCTCCGCAGGGCCAGGGTACAGCGGTATGCCCCGCCGCAGATGGCGTGGTCGGTGTTGAACTTCACCGCCGTGGGCGCGATGAGGTCCAGGAAGTCCTTGACGCGGGGTTCGGCAGGCTTGGCCGGAGCCTTTGCTTTCTTTTTCTTCTGCGCTTTTTTAGGCATCCTGTGTCACCCACCTCCCGCCGTCACAGTCTTCGAAGTGTTCTGTGGTCACATCCTGCTGGTAGTAGACCGCCAGCAGGCGCTTGATGTCCTGCTCACCGGCCAGACGGACATGGAAGCCCTGGTCCCGGATGCGCTTTTCCGTCTGGCGCAGGCGGCTCTCGGCGGTCTCGCCGTTTTGCTGCTCCGGGCGGCAGACGAAGGCAAATTCCCGTGCCGAAGCGGTGGCGGACTGGATCTCGTCCAGGTGGGCGCTGTCCTGCCGCAGCAGTTCCCGCAGGGCGGGCAGCTCCTCGTCCTCCAATCGCTGGCGGTACCAGTCCTTGTTGTGCCGGAAGGACTCACGGGAGTCCAGAGCCAGCATCCGCAGCTCCGGCATGGCGCACAGCAGGCGGGTCAGGGCCAGCATCCGGCCTCGGATGCCCTCGTCCGAGAGGACGGACAGGTTGTCCGGCTTGATAAGAAAAAAGGCCAGTTCTCCATCGGCGGTCTTGAGGCCGTGATCGGTGAGCTGGCTGATGCCCATGAGCTGCCGGGTGGTCTGCCGCTGGCGCAGCTCCTTTTTCTGTTTCCTATTCAGTATTCTCACTCCATTCATAGTACTGCTGTTTCAAAAATAAAAAGCAAACGGCATAGCGCAGGAAGTCCAGAATGCTGGCGTCCTCCACGCGGATGCTCAGGAAGGCGAAGAGGACGGTAACCACCAGCGGGGGCAGGAAGCCGCTCTGTGCCAAGGCCAGGACAGAGAGCAAAAGCCCGATCCCGATGATGGCCACATCCCGCAGCGTCCACAGCCAGAGCATCGCCTTGGCTTTCAGATTATCAGGGTAGATATATATGGTCAGATTCCTCCTAACGAAAAGGACGGGAAGTAACGCCTCCCGTCCTTGGCCTATTTCTGGATAGTGGTGATATAGGGCGCGGTTCCCTCATGCAACAGAGTCCTTCGCTGCGGGCTTTTCCTCCTCACTCAACTCGGGCAGGACTTCCACGACAGGGATCCCGTCCTTCTCCTGGCAAGTCTCCCAGCCGGAGACGGCATTTTCGATCAGGGTGACCACGAATTCCTTTTGGGAGAGCTTCTTGTGGGCGGACAGGTAGGCTTTGATCTGCTGGAACAGCTCCTCCGTGACGGTGAACGCCAGTGTCCGCTCTCCTTTCTGGGATTTGTACCCCTCCAGGGGCTTAAGGGTCTTACCCTGTTTCCACAGGGCGAGGCCCTGCTCCACCAGACCAACCACGAAGTCCCGCTGGGACTGGTCTCCATGGGCCGCCAGATACTGCTTGACCCGCTGGAACAGCTCCTCCGATACCGAGAACGCCATCGTCCTGCCGCCCTCTGCCCTGGGGCGCGGTTTGGGCCTTTCGTAATGCTCCCGGAGGATCCGTTCCATAAGGATGCCGGTGGTCAGAGCCTCGTCCGCCGCCACATCCTCCCGGATCTTCTGGTGGAGTTCCTCACATAAATTGATGGTCAGTTTGCCCATTTTGTGCGCTCCTTTCCTTTTGGTAGGGCAAGTATGTCCCAAGCCATGGCCAAAAGCTATTCACCAAACCCAACGAAGAACAGGGCATGAAACGAAGCACAAGCGACAAGCCCTTTCGCGGAACTTTTGGTGGCCATTTGGTGCAATGGCGTGTATAATCAAGACAGCTTGATTGTGGGAGGGTCTTGAGATGAAACGGTGCCGCTGGGCGGATCCAAGCTCGGAATTATACACCGCCTATCATGATAATGAATGGGGGCGGCCGGAGCATGACGACCGCAAACTCTTTGAGATGCTTATTCTGGAAGGGTTTCAGGCTGGTCTCTCCTGGCTGACGATCCTGAAAAAGCGGGAGGCGTTTCGGGCCGCGTTTGACAACTTTGAGCCAGCCGTGGTCGCCCAATACGGCCCGGAGAAGGTGGAGGCTCTGATGTCGGATGCGGGAATTGTGCGCAACCGGCGCAAGATCATGGCCGCAACTCAAAACGCCAGGGTGTTTCTCACCATTCAGGCGGAGTTCGGCTCCTTTGACCGCTACCTTTGGGGCTTTACCGGGGGCAAGGTCATCTTGAACACAGATGATGAAATGCGCGCCCGCACGGAGCTGTCCGACCGCATCTCCAAAGACCTGAAGCGCCGGGGGATGAGCTTTGTAGGCAGCACGATTATCTATTCCTTTCTTCAGGCCACAGGAGTGGTGAATGACCACGAAACCTGCTGCTTCTGCTATCCGGGAAATCAATAGCCTGCGGCCATGGCAATGCCGCGCATGATGAACTCCACACAGGGGATTGCCACGCTGTTGCCCAGCGCCTTATAGCGGGCCGAGTCCGACGCGCCGGGCAGGTCCGTCCAACCGTCCGGGAAGCCCTGGAGCCGTTCACATTCCAGGGGCGTCAGGCGGCGGATGAGCAGGGGGCCGTCTACGACCAGCTTATCCTGCCCTACATACTGGCTGTTGGGTCCTTTCCGGTCGCTGCTGGTCAGGGCACCCACCGTCTCCTGATACACCAGATCGGTGGCGTCCTTGTGCTGGCGGGCGCTTTCAGTGGAAGCTACTGCGTCATCTTTGAATACATCCACCCGCTGACGGGAGAAGACCGCATGGTGATCCGTGGCGGTCAGGGTATAGGCGATGTTCTCCTGATACCCGATCCCGTTGCCGCCGTTTTGGGGCTGGCGGTCGATGGCATTGCCCGTAATGCAGAAACAGGGAGCGTCCGTCACCAAGGGCAGGTTGTTTCCGCCGGTCCCCGCTCTTGCGGATAGTGTGGGAGATATAGGGTGCGGGCCGGTATAACGGGCATCAACGCCGTGATTCTCATAGACCAGCGGCTGGTGTCCATGCTCCTGTGCCCGCAGGGTGCCGGAGACATCCTTGCTGCACCCCATGGCCGCGCCGCCCTGGTCATTCAGGCAGAGGACGGACGGCACCATGTTCGTTCCACTCTCAGCGGCTTTCAATGTGGGCGCGATCTCCTCCTGATATCCGATCCCGCCCGCTGTAGGCGCGGCTCCGGCACAGAAACCTGCGGTCAGTACACAGGGATAGCCCTGGCCGGGCATACCGCCCCCGCCGCTTATGGACGTATGCCGTTCCGGGCTGAGATAGCACTCGCCGTTTCCCTTGGTCACCACGCCTGCGGCAAACAGCAGCCCGCCGGGAATCCGCCCGCCTCCGCCGTCCGCGCCGGCCAGGGTTGGAGCTTTTCCCTCTGGGGTAAACACACGGGCCTGCTGCGTATCCCATGGGTTGAGACAATTTTCAGCAATAAAAGCCTGCTGTTTCATTCCCGGCTGTGCGCCCAAAGCCCCCGCTACATCGTGGATATCCCGCACCTCGCGCCCCAGGGCGGCTTCTCTTGCCGCTTTGCGGCAATTCACCTTCTCCCGCTGATTGGCCGCAAAAGCTGTTGGTGCGATCACTCCGTTACGCCCGGTAGACATGCCGCAATTGGTGCCAAGTGTTGCGGAGACCTGATCGGTGATATCTCCATTGTAGCCATCGAAGCCGACAGGCTCTGTTGCGGTATGATATGGTTGTCCCGGCCTGAGAATCAGTCCCGCCTGCGCCATCAGCGCCGCCTTGAGCTGTGCCGGCAGCTCTTTGCCCCGTTCCTCCGCCCGCCGCAGGATACCCAGGCAGGCCGTCCTGCTCAGATAGTATTTTCTCCGGGGGCTGGTTTCCAGGATATCGGACAAAGCACACTTGACAGGCTCCCGCGGAGCCGGTCCGGTGTTGAGCGGCGGACCATTTTCCCGCCACGGGGAGCGGAGTTCCCAATAATGGCACCCAAACAGATCCACATGGCCCCTGGACAGGTCCAGGTGGAAATAGGGGATGGAGATCAGCACGGACAGGGACACGGCTTTGCTTTTTTGTTTTGGCTGGCTCTCGAATATATCATCTACATCATCAGGCTCATCCAGAGAGAACAGCATCATCTGGCCGTTGCTGTCGTAGTTCTGCATGGTCAAACCTCCGTGTTTAAACTATCAAACAGGAGCAGGGGCGCGAGAGGGCCGGCGAAGTCCGCCACCAGAAAAATGCGCTTTCTCCGCTGAGCGACGCCCCAGAACTGTGCGTCCAGACAGCGCCACGCCAGTGAGAAGCCGGTCTCTATCGCGATATCTCCCGCGTCCGGCCACGAATAGGGATAGGACCGTGGAACCTCCGCGCCGGCGTCATGGATCCGAATGATCTCCTCCAGCACGATGCGAAAGTCCTCACCCTTGGGCGATCCGCTGCTGAACGCGCCAGGCACATTCTCCCAGCATAGCCAGCGGGGACGGATGTCGGCTGCCGTGCGGCCCCGTTCTCTCTCCGCCGTCCGCATCTCCTTGACGATGCGGATCTGCTCCATAAAAAGACCGGAGCGGGCGCCAGACAATCCGGCGCGCGCCCCGGCCACTGAGAGATCCTGACACGGGCTGCCCCCGCAGATGATGTCCACAGGGAACAGCAGCCTGCCGCTCAACTTTGTAATGTCGCCCTTATGGGCCATGCTCGGGAACCGCTGTTCTGTGACCTTCATGGGGAACGGCTCGATCTCGCTGGCCCAAAGCGTTCTGATACCATGCCGCTCCGCCGCAAGGGGAAATCCGCCGATGCCGTCGAAGAGACTCCCCATCGTCAGGGTCACCCCATGGCCATCCCCATCCCCTCTGTATGCGAGAGCTCCGTGGACTGGATCTCCTCCGTGCTGACGCTCCGCACGGGGATGCCGAAACGCTCCGCCAGTTCTTTTTCTCCCGTCATGCCGGGGCTGATCCGGTCCCCGCACAGCCAAAGCTCGTCGCACCGTTTCAGCATCCGGTTTCCCATGGCAATGCCGAGCTGCCGTTCCTCCGGGGCGCTGTCATCCAGCATCTGGGTGTAGAGCAAACGTGGCGCAAAGGGCGTTACGCCTTGGGAGATGGCATACCGGCACGCCTGCCGGGCAAACTGGAGGTTCTGTTCCACATCCCCGGACAAGGGGGAAGCGATGTAGACCACCGCGCCAGGGGCATTTTCCTGTGTCTCTGAGCGGAAGAGATAGGCCGGGTCGTTGACCACCACACCCTCTCTGCCGAATTCCACCGCGTGTTCATTTGCCGCGGCCCAGTCCAGATATTCCGGATCGGCGGCCTGGCGGTACACCTCCGGCAGCCATTTTGCCGGGATCCTGAGCAGTCCGGAGGTGTGTTCCAGCTCCTTGTCCATGGTGTAGGCGACAGCTTCCCGAACAGCGGGGAGCAGAGGGCCCAAGTCCTCCGGGGTGTGATCCCAGAAGCTGATCTCCCGCAGGACCACATCCTCATACCGCTCCCAGCTCCCGCTGTCATCCTCGTTCCACACATAGTCGGCTGAGGTGATGGTCACACCCTCATCATTGCAGTTGATCCAAATAGTCTTATCCAGTTCCGGGAGCCGCACGGCCAGCGTCCCCACCATGCATCCGCCTCCGGTGTTGCCATAGATACGGTCTATGACTGCATACCGCATGACTCCGGGGTCTGGCGTTGTATCAAGAGCCTTGATCAATTCAGCCTGAACACTCCGCTCTATATCATGGCCGCCTGGATACTCCACACATTGGTACTTTACAGCGGGATGACGGTTGAGACGGAGCGCCTCCATATCCCAAAGCTTCTGTTTCGCGCTCCCACACTCAGTAAAGAACAGGCGCTGGCCGTTCTCAGATAAAAAGCCGGAGAGCCCCGCCATGGGACTCTCCGGCCTCGCTTCCACCCAGATCGCGTAGATTTTAGGTGGACGGTTTTCTTTTCCTTCTGTCATATACAACGCTCCTCCTTATTTCGGCGCCACCGCCTGCACAACGGTGCGGGTGGTGTTGACGGCGGCCTGTGCGGTGTAGACTGCGCTCATGATATTGGCCCTTGTCGTGGTGTCCAGCCCGAAGGTCCCGGCAATCCGGGGCACTTCTCCCGCGGAGAGCATGAGGCCCAGCCCCAGCAGGGCGTGGTCCTTGAAGACCATAAGCCCAGCCACAAGGATGGTGGATTGCAGGAAGGCCGTCAGGCACAGGCCGATGACCTGCTTGATCCACTGGGTGAACCCGTCCACATATCCGCGGGGGATGCTGAACATATAGAGACTCCCCACGGCGATCTGGATGAGCAGGATGCCGCCCCGCTTCAGATTGGCGAAGAACACCTTGATCACCGCGTAGGCCATGAGGATGATGCAGAACAGGAGCATGATGGGGCTGGTGATCAGGCCGATGCCGAAGTCCAGCGTCACCTGCGTCATATCCGCGATGCTCTCCACGCTGTTCAGGTCCGTGATGATCTGCTGCCCCACATCCCCGATGCTGGTCCCATAGCCGGTGATCCCGGCGCTGAGCCGCCCTTGCAGCGATACGGAAAGGGCATAGAGCCGGATGGGTACCGTCGTGAACAGGCTGACCGCCAGGAAGCCCTTGATGGCGTTGAGGGCGGTGTGCTGGAGATTGGCCCGGCCGGTGGTGTACTCGATGCCGAACTCAAAGGCGCATACCACCAGGCTCACGCCAAACAGCGCCCAGCCAAGCTGGGAAAAGAACAGCACGATGGCCTGCACCCACTCCAGCTCGAACAGCTCCACGCCCATGTTGCCCATGGCCGAGAAGAAGTTGCCGAGAAAACCCACCACCTGGCCATAGAACCAGTCGATGAGGTTGTCCATGATGGTGGCGGCTACAAAGTCCCAGATGAACAATGAATGACTCACCTCGTTTCAAAGGCCGTATCATCCGTTTCTGGGACAGTCAAGGGGCCGCACAGATGGTACGGCCCCTTCGTTTGTTTACATGGTCTGCTGCCACTGCTGGGCGGCGGTCTGCTCCTGGAATACTTCCAGATAGCTGGAGACTGCGTTGGTCAGCGTTTCATAGTCCGCCGCTGTAGGGCGGTAGGCGTACCAGTCGGTCTGCCCATTATCCGTCCATGCGTAGGGACCGCTCCGCCGAATGTAGGGGTTATCCGTCTGCCCCTTGCCCCAGAGGTCCGCAAAGCGCAGGCGCAGGGCGTCCACCTGCCCGTCGTTGCGGTTCAGGATGGTCATCTGGATCGCCTCATAGCGATCCGCCATGCCGCAGGTGACGAACTGCAGCTTGGCCCGGTTCATCTCGCTCAGGCGGACATAGCAGGCCCGGCCCACAAATACCGCGTCGGGATAGATGGGCTGCACGATCTTTCGCAGCTCCCGTTCAAAAAAGGTCATATGCATGCCTCAGATCCCGATGATGCCCCAGATGTAGAGGGGCGCGGTGAGGGTAAAGACCAGACAGGCGAACAGGATCACCGGGCCGGTCCACTCGAACTGGCCATGCTTTCTATAGTCGAAGTACGCCATGGCCAGTTTGGTGAAGAACGCAATGGCGAGGATCATATCCAGCGCCGGGAAGACCACATTGTCCACCACGGTCTTGATCTGCGCCGCCGCGTCCTTCCAGGTGCTCTCCACGGCGGAGGCCACATCCCCCGCGGCAAAGGCGGGGACGCAGCAGACCAGCGTCAGGGCAAGAACAAGGGTCAGGGCGCGGATGATTTTCTTGTGCTTCATCTTGAAAACCTCCTGTGCGTTTATAAAGTGGGAGCGCCGCCTTGTTAGGACGGCGCTCCTGGTGAAATGAGATGGAACGATCAATAGCCGGTGCGGGGCAGGGGCTTGGAGGGCTTATAGACCCTGGTCACCCAGCGGGTGGTTGCCATGATCCACTGGCCGTCGTAAACGCCGCCCGCGTCCGCCTGGTTGGTGAACTGGGTACCGCCGGTGAGCCAGGAAACCACATTGCAGTACACCTTGGGTGCCTCCACCTGCCGGAAGTTGGCGGGGACAACGCCGAAGGAGACCATGAACTCCGTCACATACTCGTTGGAGGCCAGCCCCAGCGCGGCGGGAGAGGCGTCCAGCATATAGTTCTGCATGGTGCTCAGGTTGTCGTACATGGTGCGGTACTCGCCGTTCAGGTTGGTCTTGAAGACTACCTTGTAATTGCCCTGCACATTGTAGGTGCCGGTGACGATCTTATCCAGCCGCACTGCCTGCACGGGCAGGGTATCCCTCCAATAAAAACTGGTCAGGCTGGTGGTGGAGTTGTTGGCGATGCCGGAAAAGTCATAGCGGATGGACTGGCCGGGCATGACCTCGGTGTAGCCTGTTTTCTTGATGCTGACATTGGTATACAGGCTCTTGTTGGTCATGGCCGCCTTAACGATCTGGCCGGCGAACTCGATCTCCACATCAATGGGCGTCTGATCCAGGCCATAGAAGTCCGCACTCTGGGATTCGATCACCTGGTAGCGGCCCAAGGGGAGGGGCTTGCTGACGGCAACGCCGTTTTTCCCTGTTTTGATCGTGTCCACCAGCTTGCCCGTCCTGTAGTTATAGATTTCAAAGATGGTGTTGGGGATGGGCGTCCCAGCAGGCCAGCCGTTCATACTGTTGTAGTCCGCGGAGGTCTTGGTCACTTGGATTTGGCCGGTGATAGGTGTATTCTCCCATTCGATTTCCGTGGTCGTCCCCGCGGTGACATAGACGGTCTTGAGCTGCGTATCCGGGACATATCCCTCATTTTCCAGCTCCCGCAGGTAAAACCGCCCGGAGCCGGGGAGATCATCGATATAGACATAGCCGTCCTGGTCACTGGTGTACTGGCCGATGGGGTTCTTGTTCGCATCGTAGAGCAGGAAGGTCACGCCATAGATCCCGGAGCCGTCCGCCGTTGAGACCTTGTGGATCAAAATACCGGAAATAGGCGCGTTGGTCACGGTCAGCGGTGGACAGCTCCCGTCCTTCACGGTGAAATAGTGGGGTGTGGAATCCAGTTTGAAGCCCTCGGCGCTCTCGGTCTCTACCGCATAGTAGCTGTCATCCGGTAGTGTCACAAAGACGCTGCCGGTTTTCCCGGTGGTCACGGTGTCCACCAGAGCGTCATCCGATACCCTGCGAATTTCAAAGGTGGTGTTGGGGATGCGCTCGGTCTTGTCCGCTGAACTGATCTTGATGATCTCCACGCCGCCCACTGCGTTGTTGTAAAAACGGATAGTCTGGGTGTCGTTGGGATTCACGGTAACGGTTTGGCTGCGGCTGTTCTCGTCAATGGTATAGCCAGACACACTTTCCAGTTCAGTCACGACCACCGTGCCTGTAATTCCGGGGAGGATGATCTGCCCGCTGGCATTGGTATAGTAGATGCCTTTGGAGGAAAGAGTGCCGCCGGCGGCGTCCACATAGCGGCCATCCGCGTATTTGATCTCGAACTTCACGCCCTCCAGGGGAACGGTCTTTGTGCTATTCCGCCCCAGTTTCTCAATGATTAGATTTCCCAGAGGCTGGTTGCGGAACTCCACGGTGACGGTCTGGCCCGCCTTGACCTGAACGGTCTGGGGGGTGTCATCCAGCAGGAACCCCGATTTTCCTCTGGTCTCCTTGATGACCATCGTGGTGCCGGGATCGACATTCTCCACCAGAAAAGTCCCGGCGCTGTCGGTCACGAACTTGCCGTTGGCGTCGCCCACCACGGCCCCGTCCGAGGTCGTTACCAAGAACTCCACATCGCTCAAAGGCGTATTGTCGGCGCTGGACACCTTTTTTACCAGAACGGCCCCCTTGGGACTGTTGCCGAAGTAGACGGGAACGACCTCCTGCTCCTGGCCGGAGAGGTACACTGTCTGGGGCGGGGTGTCGATCACATGGGAGCCATCGCTGGAGAGCTCCTCGATGATATAAGTGCCAGCCTTGCAATTTGTGACCGTGAAAGAGCCGTTGGCCGAGGTGCGGTAGGTGCCGATGACAGTGCCCCCTGTGCCGCTGGTATTGCCGCTCAAATAACGGACTTGGAACCAGCAGTCAGATAAGGCGGCCCCGGTCTTGGAGTCATATTTCCATACACAGATAGCGGAGAGAGGTGTGTTCTCAAACAAGAAGGTGTGGCCCTTGCCCGCCTGAACAAATGCCTCCTGGGTATCGCTGTCCTTGATGGAGAACCCGGTGGGCGGTGCCAACTCCTTCACCCGGAACCACCCGTCCCGCAGGCCATTAGCCGGGCCGGTCAGCTCAATGCGGCCATTCTCGTCCGTTGTGAAGATGCCCAGGTCGTTGAACTCCCCGGTGCTGGTGTTGTTGCTGGCATACCAAACCTGGAACCGCACATTAGAGAGTCGGTCATGGGTGACGGAATTTTCCTTGATGATCTCGATAGACGGACGCTTGAAATTCTCGAAATAGACGTCACGGTCCCGGTTGGGGTACATCGTTACAAGCTGCGACTCCTCTGCCAGCAGGTAAGGCTCCGGGACGGATTTCTCGATGACCTCCACCACCGAGGGCAGGAGGTTGGGCACCACGGCAACGCCGTTCTCGTCCGTCTCCACCTCCGCGATGGAGTGGCCGTCCGCGCCTCTGACCAAATAGACCGTTCCGGGGATCGGTTCGCTGGTATCGCCGTCCCGTTTATGGATATACAAATTGGAGCGGCGGTCATTGGTCAGCACCTTGGTGCTGGTCTTGCCAGGAAACAGCTCGATGTGGTATTCTCTGAGGTCGAGGATGTGATCCGATCTTGTGGAAATTTCAGACAGGGAATAGACGCCGGGTTCCAGGCCCTCCCAGAGAATTTCTCCTGTCGGGCCAGAGGTGCGGTCCAGATAATAGCTGCCGTCCTCGATCTTAGCCAGCCGGAAGGAAACGCCCTCCAGCGGTGTGCCGTCAGAGCTCTGCTTGATGAGCAGCAGCGAGGGCAGCCTGGAGTTGGTGAACACATACTCGGCGTCCACATTGGGGCCAAGGTAGACGATGCGCTGGGCGTCGTCCACCACATAGCCGGCACAGGACTTCTCCGTGACCACATAAGAGCCCGCGGGGAGGTTCTCGTTGGTCAGGTCGATCTCGCCCTTGGCGTTGGTTCGGAACTCCTCCGGGCCGTAGCTGCCGTCCACGGCCTTGATCTCGAAGACCGCGTTGGGAATGACTTTAGAGGGATCGGCGGAATCCACCTTGGTGAGCCGCAAGCCGGGTGTCCGGTCATTGAAGAACAGCAGCTCCCGGATACCGTCCCCGGCTTGGAGCTCCACCTCCTGGGGCGTGGCGTCCAGGATCAGGCCGGGATCCCCTGTGTCCACCTCCACGGCCCGGTAAGTGCCCGGTTCCTGATCGGTGAGTAGGATCTCCCCAAATTCATCGGTGCGGAACCTGCCCAGGGATACGCCGTCCCGGAAAATCTCGAAGGTGACGTCGGGCATAGCCACCTTGTTTTTTCGATCATACTTGATGATCCGGATCCCCGGCAGCTCTCGGTTGATCAGCAGGAAATCGGAGACCTCCCCGGCCACAACGGTGGTATTGTAGGTGGCATCGTCCTTCAGCCAGCCCACCGGGGCGGTCCGCTCCAAAATTTCGTATGCACCCGGCTTGATCCGGTCGAAGAAAGCGCAGCCCGCGAAGTTCGTTTCCTGTACATAGGTGGTGCCGCTCTCGATGTGCCTGATCTGCACCACCGCGCCGGGCAGCAGGTCGCCGGTATCGCTGCGCTTCTCCACCCGGAGGGAGCCGTAGGCGTCGTTGTAAAAGGTGACCTCAGCCACCTTCCCGTACTCCACGTTGACATTCTGCACATCCGGGGTGCTGATCAGGTGATCCGGGGCAGGTTCCCGTTCAATGACCGTATAATTTCCACAGAGGGTCAGGTCGAGGAGCACCTCGCCGGAGCTGTTGGAGGAGAAGGTGCCCACGCTGGCGCCGTTGGGGTCGATGACCTCGAACAGGGCCCCGCTGAGCCGCTTTTCGCTCCCCGTCTCCTTTTTGATGATGCGCAGCCCGGTGTCCGGGGTGTCCTCCGGTTCATCGCTGTAATTGCTCTGGGCAGACAGACGGATGGGGGTGGTGGGGTCGGTGTCGCAGATGTAGTTCTGGAGCTCCCCGTACTTGCCCTGCTCCGCGCAGACCGCGTAATAGATGGCGTACTGGTACACATTGCAGGAGAAGGCCAGCTGGACGCTGCCGCTCTTGCCCTCCACGCTGCCGGCCGGGTACAGCACCTTTACCTGCCCGGCATAGCCGTCCCCGGTGCCGCTGGTGGTGATGGCGGTAATGTCATTGTTGTTCGTATCCACCAGCCGGGTACCCTCCGGCACCTCGTCGGGGTTGGCGAAGGACACATTGATATCGTAATCGCAGACCCAGGTATCGCTTTTGATGGTGAATACCTGCTGGAGATACTTCGTCCCGTTGATGGTGACGGGATAGGCTGTGTCCTGATCCACCGTGCTGGTCAGCCTGGGGGACTGGGTGCGGCTCCACGCGGTGCCGCGGACATAGATGTTCTTGGCGGCAGCCAGGATCGCCTGCGCCCGCTGCAGCTCCACGCCCGTCAGGTTGGGATTGACCTTGAGGTTGTTAATGTCCCAATTGGGGAGCAGATAGCACCAGAGGGCCATCTTGGTGGCGTAGTAGGCGTGATATTTGTTCTCCAGCTTGAGCTCACTAAGCCCTCTGGTGGGGTAGCCGTTAGCCACGATGCCCATGACCTTGGGGTCACTGGTCTTCTCCTCGGCCAGATACTCGATGCTCTCGCCGGGGGCCACCGTCTGAGGGACGCCCTTGGTGTTGGGATTGACGCAGTAAGCCGGGATCTCTTTCACCTGCCCGGTGCTGGAAACATAATTATAATAGGTATAGATCTGCTCCCTGATCCGCCCGTTGATGGACAGATAGGACATTGCCGTGCCGCCGTTGAAGATGTTCACCTCACCGAGCGCCTCCTCCTCGGAGCTGGCGGCGGAGGCGAAGCCGGTGCAGAGGCTCAGGAGCGTCACGAGGCAGAGGAGCAGGGATAGGAATCGTTTTTTCATGATTACCTCCTGTAGGGGCCGTGACAGGAGGGTCATTCAAATCATGTATTTTAGGTCGTGACTACACCTGGCACGGCCTGATGATCGGTTGTTTTTGAAAAATGGGCGCAAAAAAAGAGGCGGCAGTATGGGTGTCATACTGCCGCCGTCCCGCTGGGGGTCAGATGGCGTGGAGCTTGTACTCGGTGTACATGTACACGCCGTTGCGGAACACATCCCAGGCTTCCATGGAGTAGGTCCCCGGAGGACAGGAATTGAAGAGGTCCTCCAGCTCGCTTTCCCGCCAGGGCCAGAAGGAGTGCGCCGTCAGGCTGGGGTCTATGGTCAGCCGGATACGGACGGCGGGGGTACCCTTGGCGCCGTATTTCAGCTGACCGTTCTGGCTGGTGTCTGGATGGTTCCCCGCCAGGTTTTGGAGGGTGTACTGCATCCTGCGGGTCTCATAGAGGTTGCGGATAAAGAGGTAGTCGCCTGCTTCCAGATTGAAGTGGCGGGCCTCCGGCTCCGGCAGCTCCACCTCCGGGAAACTGCTCCAGTCGCAGGTGGGCGCGGGCAGTTCCCCCAGCGGGCCGCTGGCGAACAGGCTCTTGTCGTACCGGCTGACGTCGGTGATGGTGTAGTCCGTGCCGTCGTTGCAGCGGATCACATCGCCCGCCTGGGGGATGTAGCGGGAGCCATCCGCGGGGAGCTGGACGGTCCCATCCGCCTGGGCCTGTCCGGTGGAGATATGGACGGAGTTGTCGCTGGCCCGGTAGGTCACCGTGACGCCCAGCAGTTCGCCCAGCTCCACAAGCTGGATGTAGTTACGCCCGTTGATGGCATACGCCTCCAGCGCCACCTGCGCTCCGTCCAGATAGAAGCTCTGGGCGCTGGGCAGAGCTTTGAGGTACTCCGCCGCGGCATGGGCGGCGGGGCCGGTCATGGTGACGCCGGCCAGGATACCCGCCGTGACCAGCAGCATATTTTTCTTTCTGCTCATATCGTTGTCCTCCTCATTTTCAGATATTGTGGGGCTTTTGCAAGCAACACAATACCGTAAGGATGGCACAAAGTCGAGCGGAAAGAAGCGGGAAAGATGGAGAAATCAAAGGGTGTAAACGAAGCAGAATGGACAAGCCGGGGCTTGTGCTTATTTCTCCACGGCCTGGACGCACCAGCGGTACTCCCGCTGGTCACGGACGCAGGTATACAGGGTGAGCATATTCTCCGTGGAGGAGGCGAGGGCGCTGCGGTCTGTCTCAGACACCTTGGACACAGAGATCACCTTGTAGGTGCGGGTACCCAGCTTGGTGGTCAGGGTGATAGTATCACCCACCTCCAGCGTATGGATCTGACCGAAGTAGGCGTTGACGCCCCGGTTGTGGGCCGCCAAGGCCACATTTCCATCCCAGATGGAAGTTTCCTCAAAGTGGCCCGCGCCCTTTTTCAGCGTGGAACTTCCGGTACCCTCATAGATCTTGACGGTCAGGTCGATGGCCGGGATCTTCAGGGTGCCAAGATGCCCGCCGCTGTAGTAGAGGTCGTCCGTCACCTCGGTGTAGCCCGTGGAGGTGACTGTGCCGGAAGAAGTGCCGGGCATCGTGCTGCCGGGGACCACCACAGGAGAGCCGGTCCCGTTGATTACCGTACCAGTGGCGGCCATACCGCTGGGGGCCAGGTTGGGCGTCAGGTAAGTTCCCGTCCCCTTGGTGTCCGCACTGGGGCTGCCGAAGGCAGGCGGGATGAGGGCGGCGTTCTTGCTGACATCCTCATTCTTCCTGGCCCCGCCGTCCACCGTATGCACCACTTCGACAGAGGTGGGCGTGCCATAGTCCGGGCCGTCCGGCGCGTCGATGGTATATTCCAGCGGCTCCGCCGCGCTGGCGCCCACCGTGAGGGAGGCGGTCAGGCACAGGAGCAGGACAGCCGTTCTCAGCTTTTTCATTCAGCGTCACCTCCGCTTTCATCAGACTCACGGCGGCGTTTGAGGAACAGGGCGATGCCGACGCCGCCGCCAGCCGCCGCGACAACGCCCAGCGGGACCAGCACATAGGCCCAGTTGAACTGCTTCGGAGCTTCCAATACATCGGGCAGTTCCACGGCAGGCTCCACCGGGACGATGGCAGTCCCCTCAAAGATGGCCACATACCGGGTCTTGTTCAGGGCGATGCGGCTGACGGTGCCGGTGTAGTCGGCGGTAACGGTGTAGCCCTTCACATAGCTGCTGGTGGCGCTGCCCGTATAGGTGGCGACAGCGGTAAAGCGGTCCCCCAGGGCATAGCCGTCCGTGCTGGCGGTGTTGTCCGTCTGCCAGTCGATGCTCTGGAGCGTCAGGGTGCGGCCATTGTCCTCAATGGTCTTGGGGATGTACTGGGTGTCCTGTCCGGCCAGGTTGGGATAGCTCCGGGTGGCCTGGACTTCCTTTGTGGAACTGCCGTACCCGGCCACCTCCACCTGCACGGTATCCAGCTGGAGCGTCAGGGTCCCTGTCAGGCCATCATCGGTGATGAACTCCCGTTCCTGGGGCAGCAGGGCCAGCACCGAGGCCATGTCCTTGCTCTTGCTTTCCAGGGACACCGTCTCCGTGTGCTGCCGCTCCTCATATTCGGGGAGCTCCTGCTTGAGCAGGTCCGTCAGGGTGTAACGGAACCCGTCCTGCTCGAAGTCCGACCGGGGGATGCCCGCGGGATCGTCCGTGGGAGACAGGTCATAGATCTTCCTAATCTCACCCCCATCCTCGCTGCGGGTGATGGAGGTGGGATAGCACACCGCCACCGTTTCCGCGGCGGCAGCCTGGACGGGAAGGGCCATGGCCAGCGTCAGCGCCATGGCGCAAAGGGCAAATACTCGTTTCATGGGGTCTTCCTCCTCTTACATCGTCATGCCCATGTCCTGGGCGGGGGTAGCCTGCGCGGTCTGCTGCCGCTGGGGGAGCTGGGTCAGGGCCTGCTGGTAGGCGTCCAGCACCGCCTGATGGAACTGCTGGTGGAACTCCTGGGTGCAAGGGAAACAGATATCCCTGTACTCACCGCCTGACTTGTAGCTGGGCATGGAGACGAAGGGCCCTTTCTCGCTGTCTATCACCTTCACGCCCCGGATGGCGAAGCAGCCGTTGAGATTGACCGAGGCGTTGGCCAGGACCGGGCCGTCCGTGCGCAGGGTGTTGATCTTCACATCCACCTTCATGGGGAGCTGCTCCCGCTGGGCAGGCTGGCCCTGCGCGGAAACAGGGGCGGGTGCGCTTGCTTTTTTCATGCTGGGTTCCTCCTCATCATATAGAATTCAACGCGGATAAGCCGCCATGGGAACGGGGCGGTCATGGATGTGCAGAACCGAGACACAGGCGCTGGCGGCTTCCGCTGCCGCCCTGACCTCCCTCCAGAGTGGAAACGCCCGGTAGTCCGATGCCAGCACATCCATTCCCGCTTTTTCGTCCTGCGGAGGGATATGCCGCACCAGCTCCAGCACATGAACGCCGTCTGTCAGGCCAAAGGCTTTGACCCCGGAATCCGGCAAGGAGCGGTAGTGCTCCAATGCGTCGGCCAGGGATAAGAACCGGGACAGCCGCCAGCCGGTCACGCCTCTGGGGTCGCGGCCCAGCCGGAGATCGTCGATGGTATAATAGGAACACCTCATTTTTTGTCACCCTTACCCGCCATAGACGGTATCCCCCACGATCAGCCGCTCCTCCAGCTCCCCGACACAGATTCCGGTCGCTCTGAACATTTCCAGCACCTCCTCGGGCACATCCCGCAGGTCATGGTCATAGTCCGCCTCGGAGATGGTCACCGTGTGCTCCTCATCGTCTACCCAGGCGCACAGCTTGGCGTCCGCGGGGATACCGGCTTCCTCCCGCAGGTACTCCGGCAGGCCGATCTCGTCCTCATCCCGCGTCTCAAAGGGGCATTCCCCCTCGCAGCCGTCACAGGGGCCGCAGACCTTTGCCAGATGGGTGTGCAGTTCCACGGCCATCTGCTGGAGGGACTGGGCGGCGCGGAGCAGTTCCATAGCGGTCATCCGGCCCTTCAGCGCCACCAGCGCGTTCTCAGCCGTGTGGAGCTCCACCTTTTCTCCCGCCTCAAAGCCGCAGAGGTTCAGGGCCGCTCTGGGGATGTGGAGGCCCTTGTCAGTAGGTTCCTTCAAAAATTTCATCGTCATCTTCCTCCTTTTCATAGTCAAACAGGTTTAACTGGACCGAGGCCCGCTCACGCTCATGCATATCGTAGTTGGCAATGAGCAGCTCGGAAAATTGACAGTTGGGATCGTACCGCTGCCGGATATTGTTCAGCCGGGTCACCGGCTCGATCCGGATGCCGGGCGCGTCGTACAGCTCCCGGATGAATTCGTCATCGTTGTAGGACAGCAGGAACTTCCCCTGCATGGACAGCAGCGTGTCCCGCAGGCGGATGTGGTCTTTCTCTGTAAAGCCGTCCTCTCCAATGTTCTGGTAATACCCCTCCGTGGCGTGGTAGGGCGGGTCGCAGTAGAACAGGCTCACAGGCCGGTCATACTGGCGGACGAGCTTTTCAAAGTCTTTGTTCTCCACCACCACTCTGGCAAGCCGCCGGTGGGCCTGCTCGATCAGCGGGAAGTTGGCCCGCATATCGTGGGGCTGGCTGCCATAGCTGGTGAGGGCCGAGGCGTAGCTGTACCGGATGATCTGATAGAACAAGGCCGCTTTCCGCACGGCGTCCATGGGACTGTCGCGGGCGAGGGCGGTCCTGGCCCGCTCAAAGTCCTCACGGGAATTGAGGACATACCGCAGGGCGGCGATCAGCTCCTCCGGCTTGTCCCGGACGCAGCGGTACAGATTGACGAGCAGGCTGTTGAAATCGTTGTAGACCTCAAAATCGTTGCCGGGATCTTTATGGAACAGCACCCAGCCGCCACCGCCGAACACCTCGATGTACCGCTCATAGTAGATGGGGAACCGCCGCACCACCTCCTCCCGCAGCGCCTTCTTGCCGCCCACCCAGCTCATGAAGCTGTTCACGGGCCGCCGCCTCCCTCCAGTGGGAGCCTGGTCTGGGCAGTGTCGAACCGCTCCAGCGACCGGGACAGGCCCCGGATCGCCGCGGCGATGCCGCTGATGCGGTGGGTCATGTGGGCGATGGTGGCCCGCACCTCCTGCTCCGTGGCGGCGTAGAAGTAGCCGTTTCCGTTGCTGGCAATGGGGACGCCCTGCCGCCGCAGGCCGTTCACCGCGTCCCGCAGGTCCTTGCCCCGGACGCCGAAGGCACACTCCAGCTCCCAGCTGGTGGCGGCGTTAGCGGCGCCCAGGTGATACCGTTCCAGGTACTCCGCCAGCCGTTCTTTCTCCATTTGCGCTCCTTTCCGGGGCCATTTTCCCGAAAAAGGGCGCAAAAAAAGAAGGGGCCGTTGTCCCTTTCGGAAAAACGGCCCCAATTCTCGATTTTTTACTGCTGTTCCATCGTCATCCCCGCCTCCTCCGGGGCGCTGCGCTCATAGATAAACTCCCGGCTGTTCCGGGTGATGTAGGCGCTTTCAGCGGCGGTCAGCACATAGCCCGCTTCCTCCAGCAGATCCGCCGCGTACCCCTCCAGATCGATGCAGCCGGAGGAGAGCAGTTCCTCAGCCACCCCCGCCTCCAGCAGCTTTCGCCTGCCAAATTCCTTCAGGCTGTCACAGGGGATCCACTCATAGCAGTGGAGATTCTGGATGATGTCCAGGGCAAAGCGCAGGTCATGGCAGTTCTCAAATTCCAGGGCAGCGGCAAACCTCTCCAGAAAGCGGGGCGTTCCCTGGCCCTGTTCCTCCAGCGCATAGCCCAGGTCGCTGCCGTCGTTGACCAGCTCCAGAGCGTCTGCATATTGCTCCATCAGGTCCCCCAACTGGGGCCGGCCGCACCGGGCGTCCATCAGGACACAGTCCTCCAGACTTCGGACATTCAGCTCGTCCAGGGCCAGGGCCACCTCGTCCGGCTGGCCGCTTACGGCGGAGTGATCCGGCAGGCGCAGCCATACCCCCTCCGGTATTGTGGGGGAGGCCAGCTTCACCTTGACGCTCCAGCCGTCATCCTCCGGAATGAGCCCCTGGCCGGTGTAGCGGAGAGGGACGGGGCCGGACGGATAGGCCACATAGCAGCTCCCGATGAACAGGCCGGGGTGTCGGTCCTCATACATCATGCCGATCCGTTCCAGATCCGCGTAGTACATAGTGCGTTCCGGCAGATGGGCTTCGTGCCGGAGATAAAAGCTCCCCAGCTGTGCGTAGCTTCCCGCGGGAAAGCACACCCCATAGTCCTCCATGGAGAGCAGCTGATTGATGGCCTCCGCCATGGATTCCGGTCGCGCGCTGATGACAATGGCGCTGACAATGTGCTTTTCCTTCTTGCTCAATGTGGACAACCGCTCCGCCAGCCAGTCCCGTTCCTGTTCTGTTCCCGGAAGTATCATCAGTTCCTCAAATTCCCACATTACATCATCTCCATTCCGCCCCGCTGGGGCTGTTCTGCCATGACCTGGCCGTCCCGCCTCTCTACCAGGCCGTACTCAGTCACTGTACTGCCGTACTTCTGGAGCAGAGCCTCCCCATACCGCCAAAGGGTCACATGGGGGAGCAGAAGCTCCGCCGCTTCGTCACCAAGGATGATCCGAAGTTCATTCTCCGCCACCTCCGGCATGGTGCGCACATCCGGCTCCACCATATATTCGTCCAGCTGTCCGGCCAGCCGGGACGCCTCATTGATATCTGAGGGATCCTCTGCTATGAGGATTGCTTTGTACTTTGTCAGTTCCTCCGGTCCAAGCCGCGCCAGATGCTGCGCCAGCCGGTTGACATGGGTGATGCTGACGGCCTCGTCCACCAGATCCTTCAGGGCGGGTGCCGCGCAGTCCAGACAGCGGAATCGGATATTCTGCCACGCTTCCGCTCCAATGGACTTTAGCTTGTTATCAATCATCAGGTGTGACGCTGGCAGCGGCAGCGAAACATTGTGTTCGCCATTTGTCAGTTCCATCAGAACCGCATAGTCCGGCCTGCGGAGGCGGAGGTCAAGGGTATCATAGACCTGCTCCAAGTCTGAGTCCTGCGTCACATAACCATGGCTGGTGAATACGCCGCCCTCATCCATGCGGGCCTTTCTGCCCAGCATTTCAAAATCCAGCATTTGAAACACGCTGTCAGGGATGGCGTCAAGCTCCGGCATAAAACCGTTTTCCGCATAAAACCTGCCGAGCTGGGAGTCGTTCTGCACCTCACTCAGCACATGGCAGCAGTCCGTGCTGTAGGCCAGGTCGATGATCGTGGATATCTGGATCGGACCATACTTTTTGGAGACCTCCACCTGGAACAGCCCCTCGAACGCGGCTTTCTGCCGTTCATCCAGCCGCGCCAGCCTGTCTGCCAGTGCATTGAGCTGAAATAGATCGCATTCATCCGTCAGATGAATATGGAGATACGGAAAGTCGTTATACTCGAGGATATCCCAGTCCGGCTTGCCGTCCATGGGCATTTGCAGCCGCTCCAGCGCGTCCAGCAGTTCATAGGGGGCGGCGGGAAGCTCCAGTTCGCAGTAACAGCCGTTGCCTCCAGACAGTTCTACCCGAAACACCTTATTCAAGCGTCAACCCTCCTGTCTTCGGCTGAAAATCTTCCAGATACTTGGCAGGGTCAGCACCGGGACATCCCCAGCCGCACATACTGCCCACCTCCATGGCCTTGCGCTGCCACATGGTCACGCCAAGCTGCTCATTGAGCTGGTCCGCCAGCTCCACATTCCGTTCCTTGTCACCGGTGTCCCAGTCGGAGGGGTAGTAACCGGTCTCGCCCCGCTTGATGCAGATCAATTCGCCGGTGGTCAGGATGGTGGAGAAGCACAGCTCCGGCAATCCCTCCGCAATTTTAGGACTGAACCGCTCCTCCTCGGTCTGGATGCTCCAGTTGTTCCAATTCCAGAGATGGACATACAACTCACCGCCATCTGCCTCGATCTCCCGCTGCTCAAAGCCCTCACCCCAGCCGTCTGAAGCCTGTCCGGAGACATACTCCTTGAGCGTGTCCAGTTCTTCCGGGGTGAGGGTGCCGACCACCCGACACTCCGCCACGCCCCAAAGCTGGCCGTTCCGCTCCTCAGCAGTGAATACCACAGACCTGACCTTGTCATCCACACTGTCATTTTTGCCGTACCAGTGCATGATCCCGCGCTCGGTTTCCTCCGGCATCCGGTTCTTCACCAATGCGGCAAGGATATCCCCTTCATAGGTCCGCAGCTCCCTGCCGTCCAACGGAGTACCTTCCTCCTCCATATCGCCCCATTCGTTCCGCTCATAGAGGTCAGCGGTCAGGGGCATATAGAGTTTCATGGTGGTGGGTTCGGGCGGCAGGACGGTAAAGCTGTCCTCACCAATGACCAGCGACAATGTTCTTCCGTTGTCCCACCTCATGTGGAAGTGGCCGGCGTCGTCGATGAAGTCCAGCGTTCCCATGGCTCCAGAAGAAATTGGATCTGGATCGGTTTTCATCTCTCTGAGCTTGATTCGGCTGCCCGCGGGGTACTGCTCCCGCAGGAAAGCCAGCCACTCTTTCGGAATACTGTTCATGACAATCCCCCCATCGTCATGCCCTCATCGGGCGTATTTTGATAGTCCTCCAACAGGCGGGGGTTTTCCTCGCCGTAGAGGTCGTACAGGATATCGTCCACCTGCTTGCGGACTGTGGGGTCATCGGTCAGCGTTTCATACCGGAAGCCGGTGGCCGGATGGTCTGGCAGCTCCTCCCGGATGCACTGGAGATATGCCTCCGCATCCGTGTACTCCACCTGTTCGCCGCTGGCAAAGGTCACCCGCCCCACCACCGGCTTATCTGTCATATTCTGTCTCTGGACACGGAGGTCAAAGGCGGTCAGATAGGCTTGATACTCACCGGCTACGGGGTTGCACCGCAGGCAGTAGCGATAGTTCTCTGTCTCCACGATATAACCGTAGTTCTGTACCCAGCCGCCGCTGATCTCTCCGCCATGGCCCCGGCAGTAGCCAGCCATGGCGGAGAAGTTCTTCAGGACGTTATTTCGCAGCTCATCCACCACATCCTGCAATTCGGACTTGAATTCCGGGGAGTTCAGCTCCTCCGGGCCTCTCGGCCACCAGGTGTGCCAGAACTCCGTGCCGCTCCGTCCGAAATCCATGCGGACATAGCCGACGCAGCCGAATTTCGCATCTTCCTCCGGACTCATGGCGTAGAAAAAGCCCGCTTCCTCGGGTGAAGCGGGCCGAATGGCAAATGTTTGATTGTGAAAGGGATATTCCAGGCTGTTGTTCCGGCAGTAGTCTCGCAGTGTCATGGTCTCTCCAAGCAGGAGGAACTGCCTGTTCACTCTGCGGGATATTGTGTCGGCCCGTTTCAGGGGAACGGGGGAAAGGACAGAGCCAATGGGATTTATACGGGCGCGGTCTGACAGTGCGATGGGCTTTTTGGCATTGCGGACGCTGCCTCTCAGTTCGTAGTAATACCAGCCTTCCGGGACATCCTCCCGCGGGATACGCTGGGGAGTGAACAGTACCGGCCTGCCGAACAATATGGCTGATCGCAGGGGATCGGTTTTGATATTGATACTCATAGCGTGCCTCCTTCGCTTTTTGGTAACGGGAACAATACCACGCTGATTCTCGAAAGTCCATACTTATTTTCCTTAACACTAACTGCGGCGGAAACCCACCAGGACCTGCCGAGCTATAATTCTGCACCCAGCGGCTTGGCTCATTTCCTGCAAGGGCAATTTTGACCTCCTATTATAGACTACATGCTTTGCTGGGACTGCGTCTGATTTGGAAAGGGCGTACTGATGCGTCGCACAAAGCCAAATTCGGTTTGCTGGACATCGTCCTCCTCCATGTAAGCCTCACCGAGCCGCTCGAAATCCGTGTAGAGTTCAAGAATATCGAGAACGTCTTCATCGACGCCGAATCGCCGCAGAACCTGCTTTCCATATTCCTCCTGGTCGTCAGGGACACGCTCATAATCGTCCAGCTCCAGCGCCAGATCCAGAGCGGCGGGAAAGTCCTCCGGCTGCTCCGCTGACAGGACGGCAAGGTATTTCAGCAGCTCGCCGTCTGTCTGTCCCATCTCCCGCACGGCCATCGCCAGCTCGTTGGCGGACTCCACGCTGACGCAGTCCACAGGAATATGTTCTTCCAGATAAGGGACGAGAAATTCAACCGCTTCGATCCTGGCCTCCGCGAAGTCCGTGATCCCAAGCTGTGCTTTTGCGGCGTCCAACTCTGTTTCCTCTGCGGGAAGATGCAGAACGCAGACTGTCCCGGTGGTTTCCAGCTGGAGCCGGATCACCGAATCCTCCTTTTGTTCAGGCTCTGCTGACTGTTTGCGCAGGACATAGCCGCTGTAGGTATAAGCGCCGCCTCGGTCGGCATAATACTCTGCGCCGATCTTGGCAAAATCCAAATACGGCCATGCTTTTTCCGGAAACCGGGGATCGCCGTGGAGCAGTCCGGCAGCAGCCACATATTTACCAAGATCGGTATCCGAGCTCACATTGGGGATGATGGTATATTCCTCCAGCGACTCTGAGACACGAAGCACATCATCCAGCCCGTTGACGCTTTCGGCATCCAACGCTCCGGCGAAGATATCCCGCTGACGCTTGCTCATCCCGCCGATCCTTTCGGCCAGCGTGTTGAGCTTTTGCATGTCCTCTCTGCTGTTCAGGTCCGCATAGCGGACATACTGCCCGATATTGGCAACCGGGCTTTTGACATCCAGGATTCTGACATCCCCGGCATAGCGGCTGACTGTATCCAGCAGGGCGAACGCCTCGCCGATCTCCGCGGGTGTTGTGGGAAAGCGCAGGCGGACGCCCTCCTGGTTATCCCCGCGGGTCAGATGCAGTTCGATCATGACAAGCCTCCCATCTGCGGGCCCTGCTCCATCTGCTCTGTTGGGATGTTCCGGGCCACAATCTCGCTGATCTCCTGCGCTGTCCCCAGGTAGGCCACATAGCCCCGGTCTCCAAAAAGCCCGCCCTCCTCCCGGATACGGCGCTCTCCGTAGCTCTGGTAGTTGATATAGTCCTCCAGATTTGGGTCCACCTCAAAATGGCCGGACTCCTGGATCATATAACGCCCATATTCCTCCGCGGTGCTGATGTCCGGCACCACCGTAAACTCGTGAAGATTTTCCGCCAGGGCCAGGATCTCCTCCGGCGTCTGGGGCCAGACTGTATCGAAAACAGTATGGAAGTTCTCCATTGCCTGCCCGTCGAACTTTCGCAGGTGCCGGGTCAGGGCGTTCAGGGCAGCCAGATGCTCATTCAGAGGATATTCACGCTCAAAGACGCTCCGGACCGCGTCGCTGAGTTCGGCGGTATCCAAGACTGCAATACACTGCTCCGGCCTGTCCGCGCCCAGCCGCCGCACCGCGCGGGCGATCTTGCTCTCCGCGCAGGGGAAATAGAGCGTTTCCTGCTGCTCCGGCTTTCCGATCACCGAAAGCGTTACAGAGGCCGCGCAGTCCTCGTAGAAAAACTCCGGGAGATGGCGGCCGTCATAGATACTGGACAGCCGCATGCCGTTGTCATACACCACGCCATAGGGTGTGACTGTCCCGCCTCCGCCCTCAATGAGCAGCAGCGCAGTCTCATATCCGTCCAGAGCGTCCAGTTCTTCCGTCCTGGCGCAGCCGCCATGCAGGTTCATGTAGTGGTCACGGCCTATGGCCTCCAGATCGGAGAAGTCCGTGATCACCGTGGCCTGCTGGCAGCAGAAGGTCAGGTTGATAAAGTCTGTCATATCCCGAAGATCCAGCTTTTCCGCCATGGCCTGAAACTGCGCGGCCTCACCAACATCAAAGCTGTCCAGCCGCTTTGCCAGGTAGTCCAGCTCGTCCAGATTGACGGTGAGCATCTCCATTCGCTTTAACACGGGAAAACTGCTGCTGATCTCCATGACCTGACAATCCCGGTGGACGGGATCGCCGATCTCCAGTGCGGATAGAAGCTCAACACAGTGGTCATATTCCTCGTTGGGGATGGGGAATGGGATGGTGGCCACGCCATATTCAGGATGCTCCTGATTGGCCAACACCGCCTGCACCAAGGGAGCCATCAGACCTCACCTCCCGTTCCGCCGATGGTGAACATGGCCTTGCCGTAGTGGGCGATCAGCATCGCGTCCAGGATCAGCGTCAGGGCGGTATCATCCACCAGCTCTCGGTCGCATAGTTCCTGGAATGAGATGTACTGGTGGTTTTGATAGAGCCCCTTTGCCGCCTGATAGAGCACATATTCCTGCTCACTCATCGCCCGCACGGTGTCCCACCCGCTGAGGCGGATGCTCCAGAGGCCAAAGATATTCGGTACGGCGCGGCAGAGCGATTCTGTGGCGGTCAGCAGGTACATGGTAGCCAGACGGCGCCGGCCTGTGTCATCGCCATGATGACGGAGCAGATAGGGATAATAGAACAGGAAGCGGGAGGTGTGGGCGGCGTCATAGTAGGCGACTGCTTTCTTGTTGGAGAGCAGCTCCGCGATCCGCTCTCCCAGCCTGCCGCTCTGCCAGTTCCGATAATAGTCAGCCGCCAGGGAGGAATAGGTGACCGCCCCCGCCTCCGCACGCTCCTCGATCCAAGGGCATACCGGCATGGTGCATTGCTTTCTTCTGTATTTGGTGCAGTGCTTGCAGGCCACATCCTCGGGCCGGTAGCGAAACCGGCAGAGGATCATTTGGCCTCCGCCGCGAGGGGAGAAGTGGGGCGGCGTCATCATCTGCCGCTCCAGCCCCGCCAGAGGGGTGTCTCGCAGGAAGTATTTCGTCACGTGCTGTCCTTTCCGGATGGGACCTTTATCCCGAAAGGGCGGCAAAAAAGGCCGGCGTCCCAAACGGGATACGGCCTTGTCCTGTGTTGATGATGATTTAGAATTGCTGGGTCATGCCCTGATATTCCGTATCTTCTGCTGCCTCCAATTCCTTCTGATTTGACTGGCTGACCAGCTCTGCCAGGGCAGGAACCGCACATTCGATCTGCGCCGCCACGCCCTCCAGCAGCTTTTGGCGTTCCGCGGTGATGGGATAATGATTCTCCAGCGTTTCGTGGACGCAGCGGTAGACCTCCGCAAGCTGCTCCTTAGAAAAAAGCTGGTGCTTGTCCAGCAGGCCGGAGCGGATGGCAAAGTCCCGCTTTGCCGCCTGATAGTCATTTCCAGCATAATGACCTTGCCACAGGCTGGTACGCTCATTGATCCACGCCCAGGTGGTGAATTGAACGCCGTGTTTGCCGGGGAGGGCGGCAAGCACAACATCATTGAACTCCGCCAGTACTTGATATGGTTCGTGCAGGCTGTCCGCTTTCAGCAATGGGGCTTTATCCAGGAGAGTCATGTACTCCCTGACCGTGGCGGCGATATCCGCGGCCCGGTCACAGGCCAGCTCGGTATCTGAGTCGGTCATATCCTCCTGTCGGTATCGGATGCCGCCTGTGCTGGCGACTCGGCACAGAGGCTGGTCGTTCCACTCTACCGGGAGAAAACCATCCTGTTCTGGCAGGACCACAAAGCCCGTTTGCCGGAGGCGGAGGGCCAGTTCGGAAAAATAAGATTTATTTGCTGTCGTTTCTGTTTTCATACGCATTCCTTTCAAAAATTAAAGCCGAAGCTGTTGAACAACTTCGGCTGGGCATATTGCTGTATCTTGTACGGCTGGAGGCGGGTTCGAGTCTGATCTGTATTCGTTTTTCCTCGGCAAATAGTCAAAGTTCAAGGCCCTTTAGCATTCGAGCTAAAGGGCCTTGAAAGGCTTGAAAACTCTTGCTTTTTCTGCAAATAGTCTTTTTCGCCTATTGGTTTGAGACCAGTCCTGGGATTCAAACCGGCGGGCAATGGACTGTTTTAAACGGTCGATATAGATCTGCTGAAGCTCTTGCCGCGTGTTTAAGATCCACTCGTTATAGTATTCATTCTCTTTCAGATAGAAGTCTTGCAGAAATTCTCCGGCATAAATGTTTGTAATTTCCGCAGAATCTCTGTTCAGCTGCTCAAGGTCCAGGTGTACATCGATCTCTGGATTGATCTGCAGAATGTTCTTTCTCGGCTCAATCAGAAAGTCTGTCCACAGCAATTTGCGCAGAACATAAATAGCGTTTCGCATATTGGACTTGACCTTTTGATCCCCCACATTGTTTCCCCAAATTAGATCGGCAATTTTGCTGCGGGGTGCTTCACGCTCCACCAAAAGATAATACAAAATGGCTTCTGCTTGCTTAAACGGAAACGCAACAAATTCCCCGTCCTTCAGAATACGGGGGGAACCTAAAAGAGAAGCGGTTAATTGCCTCATGAGAATCTACCTTTCCTTACACACACATGATCCATTTTGTTCCAGTTTCAGAAAGAACACGATATTTTAAATTAGATTATAACATATCTTTTTTGACGTTACTACATTGAAATTGCATGCTGTGTTTTCCGGAAAATGTGCAATGGTGGTTATGGTCATCCGTTTGACATAATTGACGTAAAATGGAGCGCTTTTCCGGAGAAAATGATTCAAAATTTTTATTAGATATTTTTTTGACGCTTTTATTGACCTGAATTTGATTTTGAGGCTATACACTGAAAACATATTTGATACAGGACAAACCGACGCAAGGAAAAGGGCCATAAACTTTTCTGCAGTTGTAAGCAGAACATTCTACTAGCACCCTTTTAGGAAGAAAAAATTTTAAAGGATGATAGTTTTGAAAGAGTTTCATGTAGTTGGAAAAGAACTGTCGAACGATCAGGCGTATGGAAAGGTAACCGGCCGGCTCCACTACTGCGGCGATGAAACCACGCAGGGCATGCTGTACATGAGATTAAAGGCGGGTACGGTCAGCCACGGAATGATCCGTTCCATTGATATCTCAAAAGCGGTGCAGCTGCCCGGAGTACGTGCGGTATATACTTGTGAGAATACTCCGGACCGTCTTTATGACCGCGGACGGGTGGGACCTTGGGAGACCGTTCCCAATCAGGAGCGTTTGTTTGACCGGCATATCCGGTATGTGGGGGAGCGCGTTGCGGCCGTGGTTGCTGTTTCTGAGGAAATCGCAGAACAGGCCTGCCGGTTGATCGAAGTAGAATACGATCCTCTGCCGTTTGTGGTCTCCGTGGACGAGTCAGAACGTGAAGATGCCCCCAAAATTCACCCGGACGGCAATGTGTATGAATGTGCCCCCTTCGATTATGGCGATTATGCCTCTGTCACAGATGTGTTGTGTCATTCCAGCTGTTCCCACATTGGACGCATGACTCATTTGGCGATGGAAACCCAATCTTGCCGCGCCAAATATAACGCCTCGGAGAAGACCTTGACCGTCTGGACTGGGTGCCAGTCTGTATTTGGGGTTCGCAGTACGGTGGCAGAACTGCTTCAAATGCCGTATTCCAAGGTGCGCGTGGTCAAGATGCCAATGGGAGGCTCCTTTGGTGTGCGTCAGGAGACGCTGCTGGAACCGCTTACATCCTATGCGGCATGGGACTTGCAGGGTGAGGTGCGGCTGGTATATACCAGAGAAGAGCAGATTGTCAACACCATGATGAAACACAGTGTGGATGCACAAGTCAAAAGTAAAGTCACAGCGGACGGAGTGATTCAGGGGGTTTCCCTCTCCTGCCGGCTCGATGCCGGAGCCTATCTGACCGTGTCCAGAGATTATGTCTCTACCATAGGGGAAAAGATCAATAAAGTGTATCGAATCCCCAACATTCACTTTGACGGAAGAGCGGTGTGTACCAATACGCCCATCAATGGGAGCTTTAGAAGCTGGGGTTCCTGTGAGCTTACCCTTTGCCTGGAAAATCATTGGAATATGGTTGCCGGGGAATTGGGGATGGATCCAATTGAATTTCGGCTGAAAAATATTCATCAGCCCTATGATGAGGAAGTCGTGCATCAGGTTTCCATTGGCAATACGCACTTTGAAGAGTGTTTGGTTCGGGGAAGAGAGGCATTTCGCTGGGATGAGAGAAAAGAGGAGTGCCGCCGGCAGAATGAGCAGCAGCGGCGCTACCGGTATGGAGTGGGAGTGGCGTTGGCATCCCATACCTCTTCCTTCTATCCGTACCGGGTGGATGTTGCATCCACAAACGCCAGATTGCAGGAAGACGGAAGCCTGATCGTACATGTTGCGGTCCACGACCATGGGTGTGGAACGGTAATGGCCTTGAAAAAGATTGCTTCTGAAGTGACGGAGATCCCCCTGGAAAACATTCTGCTGCAAGAAGCAGATACCCAGTCCTGTCGATATGACCACGGCTGTTATGCCAGCAGGACCGTATATTCCCTGGGTCAATCTGTGAAGACATGTTGTGAGAAATTGATGGATCAGGCACGGAAGAAGGCCGCCGCTGCGCTTCGCTGCAATGAAAATGTGCTGCACTATGAGGCTGGAGTGTTCTTTAAAGAGACAGAAAAAACGGTCAGGATTTCGCTGCAGGAGATTTGTGAATATTCCATTCGTGTCACCGGAGAAGACCTGTTTTGTTCGGTTACCACCAATGCTGCAGCAAATCCCGGCGTACCGGCTGCACACTTTACTTATGTGAGAGTGGATACTTATACTGGGTTTACCAAGGTTTTGGACTGCCTCTCTGTACATGATGTGGGCAAGGCCATCAACCCCGATATGTGCCGGGGACAGGTGGGAAGCGGAATTCAGCAGGGCATTGGAATGGCTCTGTGTGAAGAGATCAAAATTGATCCGAAAACCGGCCGTGCGCTGATTACAAACTTTAAAAATTATGAGGTAGCCAACGCGGTGGATATGCCGGATTATCAGACGATCCTGATTGAGGACCCGGAGCCCAACGCTCCCTTTGGAGCAAAGTCCATCGGCGAAGTGGTGCTGGCTCCGGTGGCGCCTGCTGTCGTGGCTGCGGTCAACCATGCCCTGGGAACGCAGCTGAGGCATTTGCCCCTGACCCCTGCGGTGATTTTAGAAGCGTTGGAGGCACAAAGATAATGGAACTGCATTTCACATTAAATGGGCGGCCTGAAACCATGGAGGTGGACGGCAGCAAACGCCTGCTGGATTTTATTCGTGATGACCTCGGCTTGACCGGAACAAAGGAAGGCTGTGGAGAGGGAGAGTGCGGAGCCTGTACCGTGATGCTCAACGGAGAGGCGGTTCATTCTTGCCTGACCATGACCGGGCAGTTGGATGGAGGAGAGCTGTGGACCATTGAAGGGCTGGAACAAAACGGAGAATTGGACGTGATCCAAAAGGCTTTTATCAAAAAAAGCGCGGTCCAGTGCGGCTTTTGCGTCAGCGGAATGGTGATGTCGATCAAGGCGTTGTTATTGAAAAATCCTCATCCCACGCAAGAGGAAGTAAAAATGGCAATCGCGGGCAATATTTGCCGCTGTACGGGATACCGGGAAGTCAAGGCTGCAGTACAGGAAGCCGCCGCGGCACAGAGTGAGGAGGAGTGAATATGGCAAGGACAGAATACCTTCAGCCGGGCACCCTGGAGGATCTGAAGAACTTACTGCCAACTCTTCCGACAAACACCGCAGTGCTGGCGGGTGGCACCGATTTGATGCCGCAGATCCGCACCCGGCACCCGGATTATGAATGTATTTTAAGTTTATGGAACATTCCGGACCTGCGTGTCGTGGAAGAGACAACGGACGGCTATTTAAAGATCGGCGCAATGGTTACTCACGCTGCTGCAGCGGACAATCATCTGATTCGCCGCTATTTTCGTGGACTTTACATGGCGTGCAGCCATGTGGGATCCCAGCAGGTCAGAAATAAGGGAACTTTGGGGGGCAGCCTTGTAAACGCTTCCCCTGCGGGCGATATTGCACCTTGTATATTTCTATATCATGGGCAACTGGAGATCCTCAGCCAGGACGGAAGCCGAAGGGTAGACATGGACGAGTTCCTGTTTCCCGATGGGAAGACCTGCTTGCAGCAGGGGGAAATCTTAACTGCCATATATCTGCCCATTGACAAGGAGCTGAACAGCTGCTTTGTTAAGCTTGGCAGCCGCAGGGAAGTGACCATTGCACAAATATCCCTGTGCGCAGCCTGGAAAAACTACAGCGGGAAACCGGAGGTCCTGAGCGCTTTTGTCGGTGCTATTGACCGCAGGCCGTGTGCTTTTCCCAATCCGGGCTTGTTGGCCGACCTGCTCACTGCGGAACAAGCGGCGCAGCTGCTGGCAGATCAGATCCGGCAGATTCGTCTGAAGCGAACCCGGCCGCCCAAGCTGAAGCTGACAGAGGCAGAGCAGCTATATAAGGAACGTGCAGCAAAAGGTGTGGTTTACGATGTTGTGGAGCTGATTGGAGCGGCCGAACTGTAATGTGTTGTTTGTCCAAGAGAGATAAAAATTTTGAGGGAGTATAACCAGAAAACCAAGCTTGTCTGTGACATCAGAACGGCTCAAGAGAGCCGTGCGTTTCGATTACCCTGAAAAATTTGGATGGGAGAGAATGTTATGGCTAAGACAACCAATGAAGTAAAAAAAGCCCCGGTAGATTTTGGAAAGTCGGCAATCGTATTTGTGATTACCTTTGCATTGATCCTCAGCGGCATCATGCTGTTTGGAACCTCGGCACACATGCCGCTGGTGCTGGCCGCGGCGGTCGCCGGAATTGTTGGCATTCTGTCCGGTTACAAATGGACGGAAATGGAGGCTGGTATTTGCGACACCATCAAAGCCTCTGCCCCTGCCATGCTGATTATGCTGATCATTGGCATGGTCATTGGCACCTGGATGCTGGGCGGTATTGTGCCCACTATGATTTACTACGGCCTGACTTGGATCTCTCCGAAGATCTTCCTGCTCACGGCCTGCCTGCTTTGTACGTTGGTTTCTACCTTTACAGGAAGCTCCTGGAGCACCATGGGAACCGTGGGAGTTGCGTTGATGGGCGTGGGTGCCGGTCTGGGCGTCAACGCTGGAATGACTTGCGGCGCTATTATTTCCGGAGCCTATTTTGGAGATAAAATTTCGCCGCTCTCTGATACCACCAATCTGGCTCCCGCTATGGCAGGTACCACCGTGTTCTCTCACATGAAGCACATGGTCTATACTACGACTCCTTCTTATATCGTTGCACTGATTATCTATGGAATACTGGGAATTTCGGTGGTGGGAGAAAATGCCGATCTTGGTACCATTGATCTGTATCTGGAGACGCTGGATGCCTGCTTTAACATTAGCCCCATTATGCTGATCCCTCCCATCTGCGTGCTGCTGATGGTCATATTCAAGGTCCCTGCTATCCCTGGACTGCTGGGGGTAGCGGCGTTAGGCGGTATATTTGCCATCGCATTCCAGGGGGCCACGCTGTCTCAGGTGCTGGGAGCCGCCTATACTGGTGTCAGCATGGACACCGGCGTTGAGGCCATCAACAAGCTGGTCAACCGGGGCGGCCTGTCTGGTATGATGGACACCATTGCCCTGATTTTAATTGCGCTGGCCTTTGCCGGAATCGTGGAGCGCACAGGAATGGTCCATAGTGTGGTGGAAAAGATCCTTTCCCACGCCAAGAGCGACAAGGCGATGATGACGACGACGGTGTTTTCTACCCTGTTTACCAATTTTGCCACTGGCGTTCAGTATGTCGCCATTGTGCTGCCCGGCCGGATGTTCCGCCAGACCTTCCGTGACCGCAACCTGCATCCCAAAAACCTGTCCCGTATTCTGGAGGACGTAGGCACCCTCTGTGCTCCGTTTTGCCCTTATGGAACAGACGGCGCGTTTATCTTGGGCACCTTAGGCGTAGCGACCGGTCAGTATGCTCCCTTTATGTTCTTTGCAATGCTGAATCCTATCATGTCCCTGATCTGCATTTGGACTGGCTGGACCATCAAGTATATGGATCCTGCCCAGAAAGATGAGGACATCATTCCCTGATATCGCGGTTTGACTGGAGAAACCGGCTGTGGCGCAGAGAAAGGAGCAGAATATGTATATTTCCGCTGTGATTGCCGCGGCCGGGCTTTCCTCCAGAATGCACCGGTTTAAGCCCCTGCTTCCGCTGGGGACATCTACTGTG
Organism: Lawsonibacter sp. LCP25S3_E2; assembly: GCF_052117285.1. Lineage (NCBI taxonomy): Bacteria > Bacillati > Bacillota > Clostridia > Eubacteriales > Oscillospiraceae > Lawsonibacter > Lawsonibacter sp. LCP25S3_E2. Next base: position 96,636 of record NZ_JBQKJL010000003.1, on the reverse strand, counting down.
ATCCAGCATACGATTGACAGCCTGCGTGCTGGGGGAGCCGGTCAGATTATTGTTGTGACTGGTTTTCAAGGACAATTGCTGGAAGAACATCTTCGGTTTTCCTCTGTCACACTGTGCCGTAATGCGCAATATGCAACGACCGACATGCTGACCTCTATCCAGCTTGGTCTGGCTCAGCTCACTGCAGAGGCGGAGCGGGTATTTATTATGCCTGGTGACATTCCCCTGGTTTCGCCGGACACCCTTCGTGCAATGTGTGAACTGGATGCTCCGGTGGTGCGTCCCAGCTGCCATGGCCGTGGGGGGCATCCCATTTTGCTGAACGCGGAGGCTGTGCATACAGTGCAGACCTGGAAGGGGACGGATGGGTTAAAAGGGCTTCTGCGTTCCGGAAAACTCGAGAGCAAATTTATGGAGACAGAAGATGCTGCCGTTCTGATGGATGCGGATTCGCCCCAGGATTATCAGAAGCTTTTGGAGTACTATGACCACTGGAACATGCAGCGAAGTGGTATGTAACAAAGCATAAAGGGACGGAGGCGCAAGGGTTGAAAAGACTGTTTCATGCGTTGAAAAATATGACGCTCAAGGGAGAAGACACGGTTTTGGTCACCTTGACTGCCAGCTCCGGCTCTGTCCCGCGAGGTGCGGGCGCACGCATGCTGGTGGGCAGCCAGGGGCGGGTGGCTGGCACTGTGGGAGGCGGAGCGGTGGAAAGCCGCTGTATTGAAACGGCGCAGCAAATATTAAAGTGCGATCCCACCCAGAGGCCGCAGTGCCGGATTTTTTCGTTGAATCAGACGGGACCGGGACAACTGGATATGGTATGCGGCGGACAGGTAGAGGCCCATTTTTTACCAATTCAAGGACACGACACCAAAATTGCGGCTGTGTGTGAAACAGTTGCAGCAGCTTTTGAGGCAGGAAAGCCGCTCTGGCTGTGCACTCCGCTGGAACATGGGGAACTGACCGTACAAGATTCATCGTCGCTGCCGGCTCCTCCCAGGATTTTGGAGTGGGAGGGAGCCAGGTGGTTCACGCAACAAATTCATCGCCCCGGCTTGGTCTATATTTTCGGCGGCGGCCATGTGGCACAGGCATTGGTTCCTGTTCTGTATCCGCTGGATTTTCCTTGCGTAGTTCTGGAAAATCGTGAGGAATTTGCCTCGCGGGAACTGTTTCCCCTTGCGTACAAGGTCAAGCAGATCGATTTTTCAAACATTCCTCAGGAAATTTCCATAACGGAGCATGATTATGTCTGTATTATGACCCGTGGCCATGATTATGACCTTTTGGTGCAGCAACAGGTGCTTTGCACGCCGGCCCGCTATATTGGAGTGATCGGAAGCAAACGGAAAGCACAGTATTCCTTTGAAATGCTGCAGAAATGCGGTTTTTCACAGCAGGCGCTTTCCCGCATTGTTACTCCTATTGGACTGCCGATAGGAGGACAGACCCCGGAGGAAATTGCCATTTCCATTGCTGCACAACTGATTCACTTCAGAGCAACACAAGACACTTGATAGACGTTGCTTGGTTCTGCTGTTCCGAACTACGGCAGGGAATATTTCTTACTCAATGAACTGCTTTGTGGAAAAATGAGACTGCTGCAGAATCAAATGTTCTGCAGCAGTCTCATTTATTTGGCCGCAGAAACCGGCAGGGTGCGCAGGTTTCTTGATATGGCGGCTGCAGCGGCCCGGCCTTTGAGGGCTTATTGCCGATCGTTACATGTGTAAAACCCGATTGGGGTTTGAGAAATGGATGAAACAAGAAAGGAATGGTAGTGGATGAAGAAGTATTTTGCGTTGATCCTTGCTGGGATGCTGGCTTTTTCCCTGGCTTCCTGCGGAAAAAATCATGGGAATAGCGTTTCGTCTTCGGGGAATGCTTCCGGCAGTTCCCAGCAAGTCTCTGAGCCGGTAGAGCTTATTGTATTTGCGGCCGCTTCGATGACGGAAACCCTCACGGAGCTTGGAAAACAGTACGAGCAGGAACACCAGGATGTCAGCCTTGTGTTTAATTTTGATTCTTCCGGTACGCTCAAAACTCAGATTCAGGAGGGGGCGGAGGTGGATATTTTTATCTCTGCGGGACAAAAGCAAATGGATCAGCTTGATATCAGCGCGGATCCTCAGGTAAATACGGAACAGTTGGACTTTGTTTTTGCCGACAGCCGATTCAATATTTTGGAAAACAAGGTGGCGCTGGCCGTGCCGGAGGGAAATCCGGCTGGGATTTATTCCTACGAAGAATTGGCGCAGAAGTTGAACGAGGGATCTGCTCTTCTGGCCATGGGAAATGCAGACGTGCCTGTGGGGCAATATACTCAGAAAATTTTTGATTACTTTGCGCTGAGAGAAGAAGATCTTGCAGCTTCCGGCTGTATTACGTATGGCTCCAATGTGAAGGAAGTGACCACTCAAGTTTCTGAGGCGGTGGTGGATTGCGGCATAATCTATCAGACCGATGCCTTTTCTGCAGGGCTTACGGTTGTGGATACTGCCACTGCAGAGATGTGCGGCCAGGTCATCTATCCAGCCGCGGTAATAAACAGCTCCGAACATCCTCAGCAAGCGAAGGACTTTCTGACATATCTGACTGGTGAAGCCGGGGATGAGGTGTTTGAGAAAGTAGGGTTTACACCTGTGGCTTAAAGTGCTCAGGCGGTTGAAACGGAAGCTGGCTTCCCGGCATCAAAAAGCAAAGGTCGTGAACGTGTGGACTGGTTCCCTCTGGTCAATTCCCTGCGGATTGCAGGGATCAGCACCATTATCATTTTCTTTACAGGCATATTTGCGGCCTATTACATTGCAAAAGCCCCAAAGATGGTCAAAGGAATTTTAGATGTACTCCTGACACTTCCGCTGGTGCTTCCGCCCACGGTGGTAGGGTATTTGCTTTTGCGTGTGCTGGGGCCGAAGCGTCTGGTTGGTGCATGGTTTTTAGATGTATTTGGTCTCAAACTGACGATGACTTGGTGGTCTGCAATCTTTGCTACTGTGGTGGTCATATTCCCCTTGATGTACCGTACTGCCCGAGGGGCCTTTGAATCCTTTGATGAGACGCTGGCCTATTCAGCGCAGAGTCTGGGGCTGTCCAATACATATATATTTTGGCGAATCCGAATGCCCTGCTGCCGCCAGGGGATCCTGGCGGGGACCGTGTTAGCCTTTGCCAGGGCGCTGGGAGAATTTGGAGCTACCAGCATGATTGCCGGCTACACCCCCGGCAAGACGGCAACAATCGCTACGACAGTCTATCAGCTTTGGCGTACCAACAATGACGAACTGGCTTTTCAGTGGGTGCTGTGTAATATGGCCATCTCCTTTGCGGTATTGCTGGCACTGAACCTGTTGGAAAAACGAACGTCGGCAAGGAAACCGGTAAGGGGGAACTGAGATGTCAGTTTCTGTGGATATTGAAAAGAGACTTGGAAGTTTTCATTTAAAAGTGAAGCTGGAGGCGCAGGAGGAAACGCTGGCACTTCTGGGGGCATCTGGGTGCGGAAAAAGCATGACGCTGAAATGCATTGCCGGAATTGAACGGCCGGACCGGGGGCGCATTGTAGTCGATGGGACGAGCGTATTTGACTCGGAAAAGGGAATCAATGTAAGCCCTCAGCAACGGCGGGTAGGGGTGGTATTTCAGAACTACGCCTTGTTTCCCCATATGACAGTGCGTCAGAATATCTGGGCTGGGGCATGGCGGGAGAACAGCAAAGAAAAGCGGATGGCTTTGGTCGAAGAGGCTATGGAGCGCTTCGGATTGGCGGACCAGGCACGACATTATCCCCACCAGCTCTCCGGCGGCCAGCAGCAGCGGGTGGCTTTGGCCAGAGTGCTGGTCTCGGCTCCGAAACTGCTCTTGCTGGATGAACCCTTTTCCGCGCTGGATAGCCAGCTGCGGTTTCGGTTGGAGCAAGAAGTGCGGCATGTGATCCGCCAGTTTGGAAAAAGTGTTTTATTGGTCTCCCATGACCGGGATGAAGTGTTCCGCCTTGCAGATTCCATTGCGGTCATGGACCGCGGCCAGGTGGAAGTGCAGGGAAAAAAGCAGGCCGTATTTGAGAACCCCCAAACCATGGCAGGGGCAATTATGACCGGCTGCAAAAATATTTCCAGATTGGTTCGAGGGAGAGCTGGCCGTGTGTATGCAGCCGATTGGGGCGTAGAGCTGAAGATCAATGATGACAACAGGGCGGGCTATCTTGGCATCCGAATGCATGATATTGTTCCGGGCAACGGAGAAAACGCTTTTTTGTTCCGGGTCATGGAAGAAGTGGAAAACCCGTTTTCCTTTGTCATTATGCTGCGGCCCGAAGGAAAGGAAGACGGCGTTCCAATCGGCTGGGAAGTGGATAAGGAAACCTGGGAGAACATGCGTGCGGACACCGTGCAGGTCAGTTTTCCCAGAAAATCAATTTTGCTGCTGGAACATTGAGCGGTGTGCAATCGGGGGCTGAACAAACGGCCTGGATGGGCAGGAGACAGAAGGGAGTTCTGCAATGAAAAAAGTAAAGGTCGAAGATGCGGTCGGCATGGAGCTTTGCCATGATGTTACGGCTATGTATGATGGATTTAAAGGCCCGGCATTCAAGCGGGGGCATGTCATACGCCCGGAAGACGTTCCGGCGCTGCTGGACTATGGCAAACGGATGGTGTTTGTATGGGAGGAAACTGCGGGCGAGCTCCATGAAGAGGAGGCTGCGGTGCGTTTGGCTGCTATGACTAAGCTGGATAACGCCCACTATACCGGACCCAGTGAGGGCAAAATGTTGCTGATCGCCGATGAACGAGGAATGTTCCGGGTGGATACGCAGCTGCTCAGAGCAGTGAACGAAATTGGAGATATCACCATAGCCACCCTTCCGGACCACTATCCGGTGCAGCCCGGTGACCGTTTGGCATCGATGCGGATTGTGCCTCTTGTGACAAAAGAGGAGCAGATTGCCCAGGCAGAAGCGCTTTGCCGGGACAGAAAGCTGTTGGACCTGCGGCCGTATCAGAGAAAGAACATTGGCGTTGTGGTCACGGGAAGTGAGGTATATCATGGGAGAATTCAGGACAAATTTGAGCCGGTGGTGCGGGAAAAACTGGCCGCGTATCCCGCTGAACTTTTGGGAGTAACGGTGTGTGACGATGATCTGGAAATGATTGCAGCGGCCGGAAAGCGCTATCAGGAGCTGGGGGCCGATTTGATAATCTTTACAGGTGGTATGTCCGTGGATCCGGACGACCTGACGCCCGGAGCCATTCGGAAACTGGGGGCGGAAATCATCTGCCACGGGGTCCCCGCCCAGCCGGGAAATATGACGTTGGTTGCCTACCTGGGCGAGACTGCGATTCTGGGAGTCCCCGGAGCGGCAATCAGTCTGCCTACCACCATGTTTGATGTGTTGCTGCCGCAGCTTTTTACTGGAGAAAAGCTGACCAAGGAAGATCTGGTGAAATTGGGGAACGGCGGATTGTGCCAGCTGTGCAGGGAGTGTCACTGGCCGAATTGTACATTTGGAAGGTACTGATATGGAGGATACCTATGGGAGAAGAGTGGACTATCTCCGGATCTCGGTAACCGAGCGTTGTAATTTGCGCTGCCGTTACTGTATGCCGGAGGATGGGATCTGTAAAAAACGCCGTGAGGAGATGCTGACGGAAGAAGAAATGGTGATGGCGGTGAAAGCAGCGGCCTCTTTGGGGATAAGCAAGCTGCGAATCACCGGGGGTGAACCGTTGGTCAAGCGGAATATCCTTTCCATCTGCGATCATGTGAGTAAGGTGGAAGGAATTCGTGAAGTCTGTATCACCACCAACGGCATTTTATTGCCCCGGCTGGCAAAGCCTCTGCGGGAGGCTGGTGTCCGCCGGGTAAATATCAGCCTTGATACCTTAAATCCCCAAAAATATTTTTATATTACCCGGCGCGATCACTTTGGTTCCGCCCTTGCCGGGATCCAAAGCGCGCTGGATGCCGGATTTGAACAGGTGAAAATCAATTCGGTTTTAATCAGGGGCTTTAATGATGACGAGATCCAGAAGCTGGCAGAGCTGACCTTGCGCAGCCCGGTGGATGTACGCTTTATTGAACTTATGCCCATGAATCGTGGGGATGAACTTGAGCAGCGGGCCATGGTCAAAAACGAAGTGGTGCTGGACAGGCTGCCTCAGCTGAGAAAAATCAATGGGGATGGCGGAGTGGCACAGCTGTACCGCTTACCAGGGGCAAAGGGAAACATCGGCCTTATCAGTCCGGTCAGCCATCAGTTTTGCTCACAATGCAGTCGCATTCGCCTCACGGCGGACGGAAAGATAAAACCCTGCCTTCATTCCAATGCGGAATATAACATCAAGGGACTCAAATATGAGGAAGTTGCGGCCCAGTTCCGGAACGCTATTATGGGAAAACCGGAAGGACACGGTGGCCTCGGTGTGCGCTGTCCCAGTGGAGCGGGCCGGAATATGAACGAAATTGGCGGCTAGTGCAGGATAGATGATCCAAAGACGATAGGACAAGGAACCGCAACTGGTTTTGTTCCATCGGCAGACTGTGAAAGGGGTGGGAGGTATGGATGAGAACCGGGAAGATTTTACCCATTTTAATCGCCAAGGACGGGCCAGGATGGTTTGTGTGGGCGAAAAACCGGACAGCCGCCGGACTGCTGTGGCGGCGGCGCGGGTTATAGTAAGCAAGAGTACCTTGGAGCGGATCCGCAGCGGAGGAGTGAAAAAGGGAGATGTGCTGACTGTGGCACAGATTGCTGGGATTATGGGAGCCAAACGAACTGCTGAGCTGATCCCTATGTGCCATCCAGTTTTTTTGGATGGGGTAGACCTGGAGCTGAGCTTGGACGAACACAGGTGCTGTGTGGAAATCAGAGCCAGTGTCGTCTGTAGTGGGAAAACAGGGGTGGAGATGGAAGCGCTGACGGCAGTCAGTGCTGCGGCATTGACCATCTACGATATGTGCAAGGCGGTTCAGAGGGACATTGTGATCCAAGAGATCCGGTTGCTGGAGAAGACCGGAGGGGTACATGGAAATTACATCAGAAAGGAAGAGACACAATGGGAAACACAGCCGCAGTGATTACCGTCAGCGATACAGGTGCCAGGGGCGAACGGATTGATACCAGTGGCCCGGCTGTGTGTGATATGCTGGAACATCGGGGATGGAAAGTAGAGTACACCAAAATAATTCCTGATGATCTGGAAACCATCAAAAAAGAGCTGATTTTCTGTGCGGATGAGAAAAAAATCCAGCTTGTGCTGACCACGGGAGGAACTGGCTTTTCCCCCCGTGATGTGACGCCGGAAGCTACGCTGGCAGTCATTGACCGCAGGACACCGGGAATTCCGGAGCTTATGCGCGGGGAAAGTGTGAAGCGGACAGACAGGGGATGCCTGTCGCGGGCAGAAGCGGGGATTCGGGGAAGCACTCTGATTGTCAATCTTCCCGGCAGTGAAACCGGCGCGCGAGAAAATCTTCAGGCTGTGCTGGAGCCGATCAGACATGGGGTAGAAATGATACTAAGCAACGGTTCGGCGGAATGCGCTTCTAACCCTGTGGCGGAGAGCGCTCAAAACCCACCTTCTATGGACCGGTGGCTGCAGGAGGCCAAAACGGCCCCCAGTGCCCCAAAGGTAGGCATGTATCTCATTCATAGCGGTACAGTTCGGGAGACCGCCAAGGCGAGCGTGCGGCAGGGAGTGGAATCTTCGGCTCGTGTAGTGGGGATGGCCGTTTCCTATGATAAAAATGTGTTGGATGCACTGATTGCCCAAGCATATCAAATGCCAGGGATCTATTACGTAAGAGCATGGATCAACGAGGGGAAACTGCAAGTCGGCGAGGATATTATGCGGGTACTAATCGGCGGGGACATCCGACCTCACGTTGTGGAGGCGCTGAATTACCTCGTAAGCAGTATAAAGAACGATTGCATTTTGGAGCGGGAGCTGTATTGGTAACCAGTCGCCGCTTCTCCCATAAAGCTGTATTAACGCCATCGAATTTATGCGGACAAGCTGAATATCTGCACGATAGGAACGCAGCCATCTGGTATACGAAATGGCTGCAGCTCTGTGCAGGGAGTTCAAAGTTTGGTGCGTATCAAGTTTTTTCAAAAAAAAACAATATGCTGTGCTTCCTGGCAGTGGTCCCAGTTTACCGGAGACAGCATATCGCCCGTCAAATGGTGTCCTTTATGCTGACGCTGATGAAGGACGGAGAGGATATCACCATAACCGCTTCTTGAAATGGTGGATGCCGAAAAACATGAGCACAGAATATCGGCAGGGGCTACAGATTTACAGCTGTGCGGCATGGGGGTGGGCGACTACTACCCAACCCCATCTTTGACGGCAAGGGTCACACAGAATAGGCCCCCGGCCTTTTTGGCCGGGGGCCTTTTGTATCCTTTTTTCATCCAATCAGCCACGGCGTCCCGCAGAAAACAGGCACAGCCTGGCACTGGCCTATCATAGTAAGCGGGGAAGTGCATATCTGCCAGAGGCGGCTGTGTCTCCGGTGCCTGAGCGGGGTGTGCCGGTTCCCGCTGATGGTGAGATTCGGGAGGTGGAGGGTGCGGCTCTCCTTGTGCTCTGGGGGACAGCTCTGCCTGGACAGCCGCTTCCTGCCAGTTCGGCCAAACCCTCTTGACGGTGTTCCGCTTCCATGATATGTTTATTTTATAAAATGTGTTGAAATTGGAAAATTATTGCGCAAAATTTGATAGAATTTGCGCAAAATTTGTGCTTTGTTGCATTGGGGAGGCTAACCATGCTGCGGATCGCTATATGTGACGATGAAGAAAAACAACTCGATCAAGTGGCGTCACTGTTGAATACCTATCTCCAATCCCGCCCAGGCCTGAATGGACAGGTGGAGATGTTCCAGAGCGGTGTTGCGCTGTTGGACCGGGCGGAGGAGGCAGAGGGGTTTGATCTCTACGTGCTGGACATCCTTATGCCGGAGCTGAGCGGAATTGACACCGGCCGCCGCCTGCGGGCGCTGGGGCAAGGCGGAGAAATCATCTATCTTACCAGCTCCAACGATTTTGCCGCCGATAGCTATGACGTCCGGGCATTTTTTTACCTGCTGAAACCGGTAAAGGAAGGGAAGTTCTTTCAGGTGCTGGATGGGGCAGTGGAGAAACTGAACCGCCAACGGAACAACGCGGTTGTGGTAACCACGGCGGACGGCCCCCGGCGCGTCCTTCTGGATAGTATCCGGTATGTGGAGCGGGTGGGGCGCTGTATGCGCTATTATTGCACCAATGGTACCGTAGATTCTCAAACGATCCGGGGCTCTTTTCGGGAAATGGCGGCGCTCCTGCTGGCCGACCGACGCTTTTACCTGTGCGGGGCCAGCTTTGTGCTCAATTTTCAGCATGTGACTGGGGTAAACGGCCAGATGGCGCTGCTGGACAATGGGCAAGCCGTTTCACTGCCCCGGACAGCGGCCACGGAGTTTAAGAAAGCCTGGGGGAATTACTGGCTGACGGAAATCGATAAATTGGACAACCACTGACGGAATGAGGAATAATGTTGAAACTGGATTTTTACCACACCTTTTACATTGGAATCTCACAGGCTTTTTTGGGTTGCTTCGTGTTTCTGTTGATTGATTTCCGCAAACCGGTTGCCAAGTGGCGGACCCGCTGGATCGTCTCAGCGGTGCTGATTGTTGGTTCCAACCTGATAGGACTGCTTTTTCTGAATTTTTGGGACACCTATTATCGTGCGGGCTTCTTTACCGTGACGGTCCCTTACATTGTGGTCACACTTTGGTGTTCGCAGTATCGGGATTTCCGTGCCGCGTTCAGTATTATTACCGGCCTGTTTGTTGGCTGCATCGGGACAGCGAACGAAATGTTGGCCGCATTGCTTCTCCAGCACAACAAATATTGCGAATACTATTCCTTTGCCGTACGTGCGCTTTCCTTTTTCCTAATGTTTTTTATCCTGCGGCGGTTCAGCCTTACATACCGGCAAATGCTTCACCAACTCAATCGCAGCTGGGGGATTCTTTGCCTCATCCCATTTTCCGCATTTATTGCCATGCTGTATACCGCCAGCTATTCGGCTAATTCCTCTGTGATTATTGTGCTGACCTACGGCTTGATGATCGTATGCAGCGGAGCCTATTACCTGATGTATCTCTTTTTTGATCGAGTGCAGAAGGAAAACAGTGCCCGCTATGAGGCTCGGCTGTCCGCTCTGCAGGTGTCTGCCCTGCGCAGCCGCATGGAGGCGGTGAAAGCTGCAGAACATGCGATCCGCACCGAACGCCACGACCTGCGTCATCGGCTCCAGACCGTCGCGGAGCTGGTATCTAGAGGGGACAAGGACGCGGCGCTGGATTTTCTGGACGCTGCTCAAAAGCGTCTGGATGAGCAGAAGGAGATTCGATGGTGCCGCCCGCCGGTGCTGGACGCGGTGTTTTCTTCCTACTTTGACCAAGCCCAAAACCAGGGAATTCGGGTGGAGGCAGCTATCTCCCTGCCCGGTGCCCTCCCCGTAAATGAGGGAGAATTGGCTATTGTCCTTGCAAATGCCCTGGAAAACGCCATCCATGCCAATCTGGAGCTGCCTCGGGAGCAGCGGGAGATCCGCTGCAAGATGGTAGGCACTCCCAGCATTATGCTGGAGCTATCAAATCCCTGCAGCAAGCAAGTGACCTTTGATGAACGCGGCCTGCCCCAGGCCCAAAAGAAGGATCACGGCCTGGGTGTACAGTCCATCGCCGCCTTTTGTGAGAAACACGGTGCTGTGTGCCAGTTTGAACTGACAAATGGCTGGTTCCGGCTTAGATTGGTGCTGTAACAGAAAAAAGGAAAAAGGGGTTCTCGCAGGCCGGTTTTCTGCGGGAACCCCTTTTTTCTGTACCAGCGCCTTGAGGCGGGGAGAGGCTACGCAGAGATCCATTGCCGCATGCGTAACCGTGTCCATATTTCCTCCGCTTGTCAATGAGTGACCAGGAACATCACCGTAAACAGCCCCGCAATGACCCAGGTCCCCACATTGAGCTCTTTTCCTCTGCCGGAAAACACCTGGATCAGAACGTGGGAGAGAATGCCAAAAGCGATTCCATAGGAAATGTTGTAGGTCATAGGCATGATCGCCAGGGTCAGGAACGCCGGAACAGCCTCTCCGGTGTTTTGCCAGTTTATTTTTTTGGTACAGTCCATCATGAGAATGCCCACATAGATCAAAGCCGCCGATGTGGCGCAGTTTGGCACAAGGGAGGCCACAGGGCTGAAGAACATGGCAAGGAGAAAGAGTCCGCCGGTGGTCATAGCGGACAGTCCGGTCTTACCGCCCTCGGCGATGCCGGCGGAGGCCTCCACATAGGAGCTGACTGTGGAGGTCCCGCACACGGCGCCGCAGACCGTGGCCACGGCGTCAGCCAGCATGGCCCGCTCCATATTGGGCACCTCACCTTCCTGGGTCAGCAGATTACCTCGGGCACAGGCGCCGTATAAAGTTCCGATGGTATCAAACATATCGACCAGGCAGAAGGCCAGAGAGGTAGTGCTGATGAGCAGGGCCAGCTCTGCGGGGTTATGGTCGACCAGATAGTAGGAAAAGTCAAAACCCTCTGTAAAGACCCGGCCAAAGGCCGAGGCGCCAAATTCCCCGAATGCCGTAAAGGGATTTAAATTCAGAGCGGTATTAAAATCGGAATAGAACCCCGGAACGGTAATGCCCAGCAGGTAATACAGGAGGGTGCCTCCCAGGATGCCCCACAGAACGGCGCCCTTTACCCCCCTGCATGTCATAACGGCAATGGCGGTCAGGGCGGCCAGGGTCACCAGAATGGGCATCACATCCGACCAGGCGGCTGAGCCGAAAAACAGATTGAATGACGCCAGGTCCACAAAAGTTTCGGGATCTGCCACGACGATACCGGCGTTCTGCAGTCCGATAAATGCAATAAACAGGCCCACTCCCGCAGGAATGGTCAAGCGTACGGATGTGGGAATGGCGTGAAAGATCTTTTTCCTAAGACCGGTTACCGTTAAAATGACAAAAGCGATTCCGTCCAAAAGGATCAGGACCAGGGCGTTGGCGTAGCTCAACCCGAAGCCCATGCACACGGTATAGACAAAAAAGGCATTGGAGCCCATGGCAGACGCCTGGGCCAGGGGCAGATTGGCCAGAAGTCCGATCAGAATCGTACCAATGGCTGCGGAGAGGGCTGTGGCGATATAAATTGCAGAATAGGACACGCCGGGCAGCTCGGCAAACATACCGGAGTTTACCATAAGGATATACGCCATGGTCATGAATGTAGTCAGGCCTGCCAGAAGCTCCGTGCGGATATTAGAACCCTTTTCAGTAATGTGAAACAGCTTTTCTGCCATCGCTCTGTCACTCCTTTCTCGGCCGGCGGGTCAGTCCCCGGCAGGTTAGCCATCCGACTTATTGAATTATGCCATGATCCCGCGCCAGCGCCTCGATGCTGCGGTCGTAGGTGGCTTCCGCCTCCTTGGAGAAGAAACAGCCCGGCACGCCTTCGTTGTGATCGCGATGGTGGGCGACACATTCGCAGCATTTTCCGTGCCGGGGGCAGGCGTAGGTGCAGGGGCACTCCCGCTGATTGTCACAGTGTTGTTCCATATGTCTTTTCCTTTCTCTCATCAATGATCAGGATCGGGACCCCAACCAGTCCACAAAATCCTCCGTGGAATAGGTAAAGGCGATCTCTGCCTTACTCCCGTCAGCAACTAGAAATTCGGTGAGGCCATAGGGCGAATCCCCGCCGCTCCAGTCGTAGGTGTAGCCCAGCCTGGTCCAGGGGTAGTCGCTTTCAAAATAGGAATAGAGAATATTGCTGTCAAACCATGCTCGGTACGCCGGGTCTGTGACCTGATCGTACCCGTTCGTCATCTGGGCGGTCACATCGGTGACATAGGCGGGGCGGATCACCTCAGATGGATCTACCCAGAAGGCGGTGAAGCGGGTATACCCTTCGTCGGCATGAACGCCCAGCAGCTGCGCAAACCGCAGCTCCCAGTCAGTGACACTGTGGTTGTTTTCCAGGTACCAGTCTGTCAATTCCCCCAGAGAGGTGGCCCAGATATCCTGGTGTTCCAATGCTTCTCCCGGTTTGCATGGCTCTTCGTAGCTGTGCCAGGTGACCAACAGCACCCGCTCTCCCGTCTCGTCCCAGATGACCTGTGGGTCCTGCTGGGTCAGGCAGACCAGCTCTTTTACCTCGCTGTCCTCGCTGAATACTGCATCGGCCATGGCGGCTTCCCACAGCTGCTCAATGGAGGGTGGGGGCTCGCTTACACATCCAGCCAGCGGCAGCAGACTCAGGATTAGCCAGGCGGCAACCGCAGCAAATCGCTTGCTTCTCAAAATCAATGGATTCCTCCTTGCTGAGACTACTGCAGTTGCCTGGATTTGAAACTTTCCGGCACTGCTTGCTCCTTTCCTGCTTGGGTGTAAGTTTAGTTTAATGATAATTTTGTCATTGTGAACCAAATGCAAAAAATTTGCCTCCTTTTGCGCAAAATCGGTAAACAGCCCCCGCTTTTCGAAAACGGTTCGAAAAACGGGGGCTGACTTGTGCGGAAAGCCTTGTCAAAACTGATTTTTCTGTTTATAATTATTTCTGAGCCGATCCTGAAAGCTCGGATGTCTGCCCATCATGCGCTGTGCATACAGTCAAAATAATGCAGTGATTTCCGGTCTGAAGGGATTCGGCTTTATTGGTCTATTTTAATAGAAAATACTGCCGTGTACAGCAAGCAAATTTTACGCAAATAGCCTTGGATTTTACATCGGCGGTAGAGGGTTGGTGGTTGAAAATATATAATGTTCTATAACAGAATCTGTTTACTTCAATTGTGAAAGCAGTTCCAGGATGTGTAATGCGGCGAGCTTTACCCTTGGAGTACACAGCTGAAACAATTCTAATATTTTTTCACACTGATAGTGGTTTGATTCTACGGAGACCCCGCAAAAGAGATATGCCAGATCACAGTCCAAAAATCCGCAAAGCCTTTCATATACATCCAGCGATGGCTTGGCGTGACCATTCTCTATTCGGGATAGATATACTGGCGTGATATCGGCCATTTCCGCCAACTGATCTTGTGACAGCTTCTGGCTGATTCGCCGGTTCTTTATTCTGCTGCCTATAAGCTTATAATCTATCACGAATCATCACCCCACAACACTTTAGCAAAGTTAATCTTTCATTTTAATAAACTTATAGTTGAACTTGATTTGTTGGTTTATGCTAGGTTATAATAGCCCAGATACGGGGAGGAGAAACTTCTTTGAAGATATGGGAATTCTTTGAGAAAATGGATGAAATGGTATACGTTACTGACGTTGAAACCAATGAACTCATTTACATGAATCAGAAGCTGCGTAATTCCATGGAAATCCATGATGATAAACAATATATCGGGAAAATGTGTTATGAAATTTTGCAGGGAAAGAGCAGCCCCTGCGAATTTTGTACAAATTGCAGGTTGAAAACCGGGGAGTTTCTTACCTGGACGCATATGAATCCGGTTATGAACAAACGGGTTCTGCTGAAAGATACACTGGTGGAAGAAAACGGGAAACAGTATCGAATTGAACTTGCCATTGATGCGGATTCGGAAAACAGCTGTAAGCCGTCTTATTTTTATACGCGCAGTGAAACGATATTAAACGAATGCCTGCACAAGGTTTTCTCAACGGCAAACGCAGAGGAATCCATTGACCAAATGCTCCAATACATTGGCGAGACCTTTCACTGTGACCGAACTTATATATTTGAGCTCAATGAATCACGCGTGGCGAGCAACACCTATGAATGGTGCAAACATGGCGTTACGCCGCAGAAAGAGTTCTTGCAAAATATTCCCTATTCGGCCATTGAGTGGTGGATGAAGTTATTTGCTTCTCAAAAGGTAACGGTTATTCCTGACCTGGAAGAGATTCGAGACACGTATCCCGAGTCCTACGCGATCTTAAAGCCCCAGGGAATTTGCGTTTTGGCTGCAGGGCCCATTACCTCCGACGGGGAAATTATAGGCTTCATTGGTGTAGACAATCCTGACTCCACCATGCTTCCTATGATTGAAACGCTTTTGCGCGTGATCGGGTATTTTACTTCTACCCTTTTACGCCGCCGGGAATTGCTGCGGCGGATGAACGATCTGAGTTATCACGACCAACTGACGGGGGCACTGAATCGGCACGCGCTGACGGAGCAATATGGGGACTTACCCATGCGCTCTGTAGGGGTGATCTATTGTGATATCACGGGTTTAAAAGAGGTAAATGATACGTTTGGGCACAAAGCGGGTGACCAACTCATCTACCATTGTTACCAGATTCTGAAAGAGGTCGCCGACTCAAGCAGGATTTACCGCACTGGCGGCGATGAGTTCATTGTTCTCTGTCCGGAATATACCGAATCGGAATTTCAGGATACCGTCTCCAACCTTCAGAACAAAATCAGGGAAGACCAACACCATATTGCCGTTGGCTACGTCTGGTCCGACCAACAGCCGCTGAACCTTGACAAGCTGATCTCGGACGCGGACCAAGTCATGTACGAGGATAAAAGAAACTACTACCGCATTTATGGTCAGCACCCAGGCATCGAACGCCGCAGAGCAGACGACAAAAGGCTCCCATCCAAAAGCAGCACGCCCAATTCACAGACACCGCTGCAGACCTTTCTCTCCATGGTGGATTTTGATGCGGAATCGCTTATCCAGTCAGTTTCAGAGGATAACGATTCAAGCTACTTTTATTTGGGGGATATGCAAAAAGACCTGTTCTATATTTCCGATAATATGCGTGACGATTTTGGTTTCCAAAGCAATCTGGTGTATGGGCTTTTATCTGCTTGGGGAAAACGGATCAGCACGCCGGAAGATCAGGATATTTATTGGCAGGATATTACGCAAATGCTGCGTGAAAAACGGACAGTTCATGATTTGCGATACCGTATCAGAGATTCCAAAGGGAATAATCAGTGGGTACGCTGCTACGGGATCTTAAAATGGGACGAGGAGAAGACAAGACCTCTTTTGTTCTCCGGCAGAGTTACGCACCAGGACAAAAAGTTTGTCGTAGACCCTGTGACCGGGTTTCTGCGTGAGCACGCATCGTTCCGGCAGATGAATGAGCTGAGAACGAGAAACGAAAATACACTCATTATTGGCTTTAGCTTAAATGGACTGACCGAGATCAACAGCACAAGAGGGCGGGAATACGGCGATCGTTTGATCGAAAAAGTTGCCAACGCGCTGCTCGAACACCTCTCCTGGCAAATGACCTTTTACCGGCTGGAAGGCGCGCGCTGTATGGCCATTGTGAACCCCGTCTGTACACATCAGGGAGCCAAAGCCCTTGTGGAACAAATCAACGGCATCGTCAAGGCGTGCTACGAAAGCAAAGATGTAACCATTCAAAAGGCATGTGCGTTTGGAGTTATACAATACCCAAACAGTGATCTATCTCCGGAGGAGCTCATTGACCGGCTTCTCGCTTTGATCCGCGTAGCCAAACAAAATACCGCGCTGTGCTATGCGGATAATTCCACGGAACATTTTGAAGCGGCCCGGAAAATGTCCAGCATGGCGCTGACCTTGAGTCAAGATGTTATGCAGGATATGAGGAATTTCCGGATCGTCGTTCAGCCTGTGGTCTCAGCGGGTGATGGCTCCATTCTGGGCGGAGAGGTTCTGCTCCGCTGGTCTTTTGAGGGGAAGGATGTGTCCCCAGGAATTTTCATCCCCATGCTTGAGAAGGACAGTTTGATGCACATCGTGGGCCGTTGGGTGTTTGAACAGGCTGTCAGTACCTGTGTTCGGATCCATACATACAATCCCGTTTTTTATCTGACGTTTAATGTTAGTTTGCAGCAGCTCTCCGATCCCTTGCTTCTGCCGTTTATGAAGGAGACGTTAAACAAATATGGCCTGTGCGGCTCTAATTTAATTGCGGAATTAACGGAGAGCTTTCTGGATGAGCAGCCAGAAAATTTGACCCACTTTGTTCTGGAATTGCAAAAAATGGGGCTCTATGTTGCGTTAGATGATTTTGGAAGCGGGTATTCTTCCCTGCGCATGCTGCTTCGTTATCCCTCTAGTATCATTAAGCTGGATCGCTCTTTGATAGCGGAAGTAATGGAATCCAAAGAGAACCTAAACTTCATACGCAGTATCGTTTTTGCATGTCACCAATTTGGGAAAACGGTATGCATCGAGGGAGTAGAGACGGAGGAACAGAACGAACTGATTTTAGATACAGGCTGTGATATGATCCAAGGTTATTATTATTACCGGCCTATAGAATTAGGGACACTGTATGAGCTGTTAAGCAGACAGGGAAAAGAAGCGCGTGAAACGCGTGAGGAGGTTTGAAAAAACCTCAAAATGGGAGGATAAAAACCGCTCAGCTTATGCTGGGTTGAGTCAGTTTTTGATCGTCACCGGTCCAATCGGCCCATGGGAATCCATGGGCCGTATTATCGGGACGGCTATGCCGTTTCAAACTGGGCCGGGGGGACACACAGTTTAAGCGGTGCCCGCTGGCCGGCGGGATGCTCTGCCAAATGAAAATTACCATAAGGGAGAATGAACCTTGCACGGCCCTGATTGGGCCGCAGGCAGGCTTGCACCGTGGAACACAGGGGGAACTGGTATGAATGTTGGAAAGAAATACAACCAGCATGGCTTCACCGTACATGAAATGCTGCTTGTCATACTGATTTCCCTGGTTCTTCTGGCGCTGTCTGTCGTGGGGATCGTGACCTATATGCGCCACTTGCGCCTGGCCCAGTTGGATAATTCTGCCAAAGAGATTTTTCTGGCGGCCCAGAACCGGGCCATCCTCCTGCGCGGCAACCAGCAGCTGAAGGGATTGGTTGTTGAGGAGGCAAATTCCATTCAAAATGTGGATGTGATCCCCGGTTCGGATGGCGGCATCCAGATCACCGCCTACTACATTCACTGCAGCAGTTCTCATATGAACCAGCTGCTTCCCGACGGGACCATTGACCCGACCCTCTGGGATGGGGATTTCTGGATCACCTATGAGCCGGAGAGCGGCAGCGTGATCGATGTGTTCTTCTCCGATGAGGACCTTGAGGTGGGGGGTGATTTTGCCGACTTCTACAAAGAATGGCGGGCCGCCTCCAAATCCGACCGCATGGACCGCAAGCCCATGGTGGGGTACTACGGCGGAGAGTCCGCCGAAAGCGGTACCACCATTTCCCTGCGTACCCCGGTCATCAACATCTATAACGAGGATACTCTGCGGGTGGAGGTCACCTACTGGGTACCCAGGACCCTTTATACCATGGGGGAGGACGGCAACGTCAAGCTGGATGTGACCCTGACCTATCAGAGTTGGTCTGCCCGGCTGAGACAAACGGAAGCGGAAGGCTTTATGGCTACGGAGGGGACCTCCTATTTTACCTACATCTACACCTGGACGCTGGATTCGTTAGAGGAAGACGAGAGACAGTTCCGGGAGATTTTGTTCCAGGATGCCTCGGGGCTAAGTTATGGCGATGATTTCACGGTTTCCGCCGAGGTAAGCTACACCGGAACTGACTTGAAGGTCAACGGCGCCCGAAAGAGCGCCAGCGACAACAGCCTGTTTGCCAAGGACAGCGGCGGGGATACCGCCTACATTACCTGTCTGCGCCATTTGCAAAACCTGGATGCAGATTGGTCCAAAGTGTCCAGCGAGAAAACCAAAGCGGTACAAAAGGCCAATATTCAGGAAGTGGAGGGCTACAAATTCCTGCCCATTGAAAATACAGCGTTGAACAGCTATGACGGCGGGGAGTTTTCCATCTATGATTTGAATATCAGCGGGACGGGCGCGTGCGCTGGTATGTTCGGCAATTTTTCCGGCGGGGCCGGTACACCCAAAACATTGGAGAATATCCGTCTGGTCAATACGGTGCTGCAGGGCAGCCGTGGCCCGGCAGGCGCACTGGTGGGCAATGGCAGCGATCTGACCATAGACAACTGTCAGGTCTACTGGGAGAACCGTTCCGAGGAGACCACCAATCTGCGGGAGGTTCTGGGCGACAGTACCAAAGGGATCAAGTACCAAATCACCGGCAGCGGACCGGCGGGCGGTTTAGCAGGAATGCTCACCAATTCTGCCATTACCAACTGTTCCGCTTCTTCCCTGGTTGAGAGCACAGAACCTGTGGGCGGTCTGGTGGGCCGCGGCAGCGCACTTGAGATTGACGCTTCCTACGCCGCATCTTATCTGAATGGACCCACCTGCGCGGGGTTGGTGGGGGACCTGACAGGGAGCGCCGATCTTTACGGCAGCTATGCCGTTGGGTTTATTGACAGCGGCACAGCCCAAGCCAAGGCGGCCGGGCTGTGTTTGGGCGGCGGTACCGCGGCGGTAACAAGCTCTTACAGTGCCATGCTGTTTACCGCAGCGAAAACGGCAGCCAACTATCCTCTGTGTGAAAATGGCACATATACGCTGACCCACTTCCTGGCTTCCAATCACTTTAACTTTCAGCAGGATACCAATTTGGGTGTGTCTTATGGTACCCTCATTGCTTCGGAACAGTGGAGGGAACTGTTTGGCTCGGGTGTGTTCGCCTCCAAAAGTATTGTGCAGTCCCACCCCTATAACCTCCAGACTACCCTGTCCTTGAACACCTACATATACCCCGGCCTGGACAGCCTGAACCACTGGGGCGACTGGGGTGCGCAGTTCCAAGACGGAAGCCTGGTGTACTACGAAGCCTATGCCGACGGTTCCTACGGCTTTAATATCAGCGGCCTGAGCCACCTCTTTGACGACAAAACTGTGGTGGCGGACGGATATGCCGTGGCCTACAAGAGTACGGAGCCAATCTCCGGGATTGGAGCCACTTTGAAGGTGACCTATCAGACCGGGGATGACAGTACGACAAGGGAGTTTGACTACGGAGGCCAGGGAGAGCACCCCATTTATGTGGTCTATGACGTCATCGATACCGAAAAAGAAACCAATGACTATTACCTGCTTCCTCTGCCGGGGGAAGTGGTCAACAGCGGCTATGCCGCCGAGAATTTCTACCAGAAGATCACCATTCAGGATACCCCGGATCAGGCAGTTGCTGCCGCGGGAGAGAAAACCTACTACTATAGCCCCCACTTTGCCAACACCGTCCTCTCTGCCGATGAGGTCAAAGAGGAGGAACTGCCCGCCAAAGCCAAGCGGCTGCAAGTGGAAGTGCGCACCCCCCGGCATCTCTATAACCTGAGTCAGTTTGAGAGCTACTATTCCAGCGGCAACGAATATCGCTTCCTCCAGCAGCTGGACCTGGACTATGACACCTACACGGGGTATGACCTGTTTCCAGACGGCTGGGCGCAGACCCCCATCGGACTGGACGTGACAAAGCCCTTCGGGTGCGTCTACTATGGCAACTACCACAGTATTACCGGAGTGGTTCCTGCCGTTGGAGATGAAGAGGGAAAGGCCTACCAGCATGTGGGCCTGTTTGGCTACAGCATCGGCGTACTCCAGGATATTGTCTATCAGATGAAAGATGCAGATACGCTCTCTGTAACCCAATCGGGCAGCAGTTCCGAGACGCTGTATGTGGGTGGCCTGGCGGGCTATAACGGAGGTACGGTGGAAAATTGTGCCGCCTATGGCGTGCAGCTGCAGGCCAACGGCTACCAGTACAGCACTATCTATCTGGGCGGTCTGGTGGGGGAAAACCACGGCACCATACAAAGCAGCGCCGTGGAGGGGGCGTCCATCACCGCGGAAGCTTCCATGTCCCACGCCTATGCGGGGGGATTTGTGGGGGAAAATACCGCCGGCGGCATCATCGACCAGTGTTACGCTGTGGGTAAGGTGTCGGTCACTCAAGCCCGGTACGGCACGGTGTACGCCTGCGGCTTCGCTGGGCGCAGCAGCGCCACCCTCTCCCGCAGCTATGCCGCCGTCTACCTGCTGGCCGACGGCGAAGCCCAGCGCTATGGCTTTTGCCCGGACAGTTCCACAAGCTGTGTCTATCTCAACAAGGGCAACTTCACCTATCGGGATGAAAACTATGCCGCCCTGTATGAGGATTCCTTTGCTGTTCCGGTGACCTGGGCGGCTCTGGCTGGTCAGCATCAGGGAGACACCAGCGAGGGGATGCAGCAGCAGGCCGCGGCAGTGAAGGCTTTGGGCATGCAGTGGGGGGCAACGTCCACCTGGAAGGGAGATTACCCCTATCCCGCTGTGGTGACCAAGAAAGAGGATACCTCCCTGAACTATGTCCACTACGGCCAGTGGCCCGAGCAGATGGAGCTGGGCACTATGGGCGTATATTATTGGGAAAAACTGACCATTGGCGAAAGCAGCAACTATTATATCAGTGCCATTTCCATGACAACGGGACAGCAGGTGACGAAAAGCGGTACCCTGTCCACCGCCCACGGAGACGGCGGCGTGGTCACAGAATATGGATACGGATATTTTTCCCAGGTATCCGCGCAAGGCGAAGTTATGGATACCGCGCTGACCAGCACAAGCATCGGATACCATGACGACACAGGCTTTATTCCCGGCGAAAACCTGGAAAACACAGCAGCCAACGACAATCTGACTGCACTGATGGGCGGACAATATGTGTTCCACAGCTACAACACCTGGCAGGCAGCGGAAAACAAAGGCCTGTATGTGATCCGGTCCGGTGAGGCCCAAGGGAACCAGCCCCCCTACGGCACCTGGACGCTGACACAGGGGGCCTATACTCTGACGGTCCAGCTCAATCCCTTCTTTGCGGATGCCATGTCTTATGATAAAGCTGGCCAGCTTCGGAACGCCAACGCTCCCACGGACTTGCCCGGTACCGCGGCTAACCCCTACGGGGTACGGTCCATTGATCAGCTGCAGTTTATCAACTGGAATCATTCCTCCCGCAATACCAAAACCGTTCTTACCCAGGGCAGGAATGACCAATTCCCATACCTGTGCTACAAAACCAGCTGGTCTACCATCACCCGTCCCTTCTACTGGGTACAGAGCCATGATTTAACCGGAAACAAAGGTGTCTACACCCCCATTGCGGAGTTTTATGACACGACAAATGCGGCGACAGGCTTCTTGTACGGCTGGTTTGGAGGCACCTATGACGGGCAGGACTACCTGATTGCCAATGTGAACATTCAGGGACAGAAGTCCTCCTGTGCCGGCCTTTTCGGTGTGGTATTCAACGGTATGCTGCGCAATGTAGTCCTCTATTCAGAGGATGGCAATGGCTTTGTGAACAGTTATCCGAGCAAGACCGACAGCAGCTGGTACGCCATTGGCGGACTGGCCGGGTTGGCCGCCACCTCCTCTGCCCAGCGCAGCGCCATTGAAAACTGCGCTGTAGCGGGCTATACCATTACAGACAGCCACACCGGCGGCGGCAATTGGGGCGGCACCGGTCTGGGCGGTCTGGTTGGAATCTCCAATATGAATCTCTCCGGCTGCAGCGCGGTGACCCATATCGTCCTCAGCTCGAATGACAACGATAATGTCCGTGTGGGCGGTTTGGTTGGTACCAGCCAGGGCAGTATCAGCAGCAGCTATACCGGCGGCAGTATTCAGGTAAAAAACGCACAGGTCGGCAAGGAACGCGGTATCTACATCGGCGGCATCTGCGGCGGTATTTACATGAAGCCCTTGACCGTAGACAGCAACACAACGATTGGGAAAAACGGCAATTTGCAAAATGAAATCAAAAATTGCTACACCTATGTGGAGCTGCCTGCTCAGGATAGCATGAAAATCCAACTAAATACGAACGGGTGGTATGGACAGCATTATTATGGCGGCGGGATTATGGCCCTGTATGCCATTGGCGGAAACGGCGATCTGCATCAATATTATGAGAACGACCGCTATGTTCAGCATCCCAATGATGCGGGACCGGCCACTGGAGACCGCGGGCAGAGTATATGCAGCAATAATTACTACTTGAAAGACGTAGTCATGCGCAATAATCCGGATGGTATTACAATCCGCGACGGGAACAATCTTCCTATTGCAGAGACGGATATCTATACCAACAACTACGGTAATGCAGTTGCTGTCTCCATGACCTACAGGGAAATGAAGGATACGGAAGGGGCGGATGGCCTGCTGGCAAAACTGAAAAACGCCGGTTTTTCCACCGTGACCACCACCTCCTCCGGCGGAAATCCCCTCAACGGCCGGTACAGCTTTGGCTGTGACCAAAGCCTGTTGGGCCAGGACTACCCCTTCCCCACCATTCTTACCCAGGCCAGTGATCTGGTGTACAATAAGAAAGCCAGCGTCCACTACGGCGACTGGCCGTTGGCAGGTATCCGGCGTCAATACGGCGGCCTGCCGGTGAATTTGGATCTGTTTGCGGATTATGAGGAGAACAAGGGCGCAGTACATACCGAAAATCTCTCCCTGGAGGGCGTGGAGCCGGGCGGCAAATGGGAGTGGAAAAGTGCGGACGAGAAAATTGCCACAGCAGCGCTTTCCGGAGAGGAAAGCGATCACAAAACTCTGTCCATCACCGGCCTGAAAGAGGGCAGCACGGTGGTCACCGTGACCTACACCGTAGGCGGCGAGTCATACGAGCTGAACATTGAGGTCAATGTGACGGCGCAGCTGCGTCTGGCCACTGAGGCCCCAACTCCGGTGCTGGCCTTTACCAGCCAAACGGTACAGACCACGCTGGAGCTGCGGGATCGGGACGGAAAAACGCTGCCAAGCCCGTTGGAAGATCTCATCGAGCTGTCCAACCCCACAGTAAAGTTCGATTCTGACTACTTTGCCTCTGCCTCTGTGGGCCAGCAGGACGGTTTGACCTTGACCGCTGACGGCGGGACAAAAGCCGGTAATACCCAGATGACGGTGGGGTACGACTTTACCTACCTGGGAAATCAATATTACGCCACCAGCTCCATCGCCTGGAATCTGGTTACCCCGGAGATCACAGTAAAGCCCCTGGCCATTACCTTCCAGGCAGATGCTATGGAAGGAGCACAGCAAACACTCTCCTATACCGGCAAGGGAACAGAAGAGTTTATCCTGAAGGTGAACGGTACAGCCGTATCCATTGAGAATCTGCGTATTGCGGAGTTCCAAGTGGATGACGACCATACAGGCACCATCTGGGTGGACTGGGCTAAGGGCGAGGACGGCACAGTTTACAAGGATACCTTGTCCATTGAGGCCTACTGTCCGGCACAGGGTACTGCCTACGCCTCGGTGCGGATTCGGTTCCAGTATGAGTATGAGGGCAGTACACACACCGTGTGGACAGAGCTGGAGGTGCAGGTCAAAAAAGAAGCCGCCCAAGAAGGCAGCGAAGGCACACAGGAGGGGCAGCTATGATAGGCGTAATATCCCGTAAACTGCACAGTCAGCGTGGGGCCTCCATGCTGCTGGCCCTGCTGTTTCTGCTGATTTGTTCCATGGTCACCGCCTCCATTTTGATGGCGGCGGTGGCCAATGCCGGCAAGCACCGCAGCAATTTGGAGGAGCACCAGGTCTATCTGTCTCTTTCCAGTGCGGTGAGCACCCTGTGCGACGAGCTCAACCGGTGTGAATACAGAGGGCAATATTATAGCTGGAAGTATACAGAGCGGACTGGAACAGACGAGATGGGGAGACCCATTTATACGACTTACTATTGTTTTCAGCAGGATACCGGGTCATATACCTATCGTGAGGACCCGACCCCCGCGTTGGGTGTCCCCTTTCATCGCATCCTTCTAAGTGACTTTGATACGATTTTTCGCCAGGAAGCAGAGCGGAAATTAAGGGAGTCTTTCCCGGATGTGATCAATAAGACAGACCCTTCTTTGTTCCGGGACAGTGACTTTGACTATGCTATGACCCTCTCTCCGGACACCCGGATTGCGGCATTGGATGGCAGAACGGTATACGTCACCCTGAAGGTGCAGGAATCCTATGCCATCTATATTACCGCATATCTGGAAGGGCTTCCCCAGTACAAAGTTGAGGCCGAACTGACCCCAAATGATAACAAGCCGTCTTTTTCCACGCTGCAGTATGCAGGCGAAAGTGAAGATAAGATAGAACAGACTGCACCTATGCAGTGGACCCTGGGCTGGATCACCATTCTGGATGAAGAGGAAGGAGGAGGAGCATGACAGCGTTGAACAGAAAACTCCGCAGCCAGCGGGGAGAGACTCTGGTCGAGGTGCTGGCAGCCATCCTCATCGCCTCCTTGTCGGTGGCCATGCTGCTGGGGGGCGTGGCGGTTTCTGCCAATCTGGGGCGGCAGGCAGACACGGCGGACGCATACTTTTATGAAACCCTGACGGCAGCGGAAATGCGCCAAACCCCTGTGGCAAACGGGTCCGTTGAACTGACGCAAGGTGGGATATCCATTGAAATTCCCGTTCGGGTATATGGAGGCGAGGGGTTATACTCCTATGCTCTGAACACCGACGGAGGTACCGGCTCATGAAGCGCCTGCGCCAAAAACTGAAAAGCAGCCGGGGTTTAACTCTGGTAGAGATGGTTGCGGCGGCAGGGGTATTGGCCCTTCTGGGGCTGATGCTCCATACCGGCCTAATCATGGCGCAGGACAGCTACAACACCATGACGGGCGAGGCGGAAAGCCAGCTGCTCCTGTCCACCCTTACCGACCTTTTGTCCAATGAGCTGCGCTACGCACGGGATGTGGTGACGGGGGAGGGAGGAACGCTCCAGCGCTATACCAGCGTCAATTACGGCCGCAACACTACCTTGTCCCTCAATGAAAATGGGCAGCTGGAGGCTAACAAGCAGCGCCAGATGCTCTCCGGTGGAGCCTACGGCAACGGGGCCTACCGCCTGGAGACATGGAGCATCGTCTATGATGAAGCGGCCTATCTGTTTACCGTCGAACTAAAAGTGACCGGAAACCATTCTATTTCCAATGAAACCAAATTTACTGTCCGCTGCCTCAACGGCAGCGCCGGTGAAGAGGGGAGAAGCACATGAAGTACACTCGACTGGGTGACCTTCTGGTGGGCAACGGAACCATCACCCAAGAACAGCTGCAAGAGGCGCTCAAGCTCCAAAAAGAAAACGGCAAACGCCTGGGCGATATTCTCCGGGACAACCAAATTATTACGGAAAACCAGGTGATCGAGGCCCTGATGACCCAGCTGGGACTGGAGTTTATCGACCTGAACGCCTGCACCATCTCCTCGGAAATGGCCCAGCTGGTGCCCAAAAGCATCGCCAAAAAGCACCGGGTAGTCCCGGTACGGGCCACCCGAACCGAGCTGTATTTGGGGATGTCCGACCCACTGAACTTTTCTGCCATTGAAGAGGTAGCGGCGGCTACCCGCCGCCAGGTCATTCCCATGATCGCCACCGAATCCGCCCTGGAGCGGGCGGTGCAGAACCTGTACAGCAACCAGGGCACCATGAAAGCCATTGAGGATATGCGCCGGGACCTGGACTCGGGCCAGTATGGGGCCGCCATCCGGATCGGGGAGGAGTTGCATCTGGCAGCTGACGAGGAGGACGAAAATGCCGCTCCCACGATCCGCCTGGTCAATTCCATTATCCACCGGGCCTATACGGAAAATGCCAGCGACATCCACCTGGAGCCCACCGGTGAGAAGCTGCAGATCCGCATGCGCATCGACGGCGTGCTGCGCAACATCATCACGGTGCCGAGGGAATTACAGATGTCGGTGATCTCCCGCATCAAGATCATGGCCCAGATGGATATTGCCCAGAAGAACATTCCCCAAGACGGCCGTATCAATATGACGGTGCAGCAGGAGACCCTGGACCTGCGTGTGTCCACTCTGCCCACCATCCACGGGGAGAAGATCGTCATCCGTCTGCTGCGCAAGGATGCCCGTATGGTCACCATCGACGGCATCGGCCTGCAGGGGGAGAACCGGCGCAAGTTCCTGGAGCTGCTCTCGGGCAGTACAGAGGGCGTGCTGCTGGTGGTGGGTCCCACCGGCTCTGGTAAGACCTCCACCCTGTATACCATGATCGACCAGAAAAAGAGTGAGGAAGTAAACCTCATCTCCCTGGAGGACCCTGTGGAGTACCACATGGAAGGGGTCTGCCAGGTACAGATCAACGAGCGCACCGACCTGACCTTTGCCAACGCCCTGCGGGCGGTGCTGCGCCAGGACCCGGACATCATCGCCGTGGGCGAGATCCGGGACGGCGAGACGGCGGAGATCGCCATGCGGGCGGCTATGACCGGCCATCTGGTGCTCACCACCATCCACACCAATGACGCACTATCCTCCATCGACCGTCTGCTGGACATCGGGGTGGAGCCCTACCTCATCGCCGGAGCGGTGCGGGGCATCATCTCCCAGCGGCTGGTACGGAAAATCTGTCCCCGGTGCCGCCAGGCCTATGCCCCCACCCAGGAGGAGGCCGCCCTGTTGGGACTGCCTTGGAGCGAGAAGCTGACATTTTACCGGGGCGCGGGCTGCTCAGACTGTTTCCAGACCGGCTACCGGGGCCGGACGGCGGTCTTTGAGATCCTGCCCGTCACCCCTGAGATCCGCCGGGCTATCCACCGGCGGGATCTGAAGGAGCTGCAGGAGGCAGTACAACACTCCACCTTCCAGCCTCTTCTGGTCAACTGCGCCCAGCTGGTGACCCAGGGGGTCACTACCACAGAGGAAATTTTCCGAATCATAGGGAGACAAGTGGAATGAACATCAAGGAATACATCGAAAAAGCGCGGGGGGACCGGGCCTCTGACCTGCATCTGGTCTGTGCTCTGCCGCCCAAATACCGGGTGGACGGGGAGATCCGGGACCTGGAGCCCACCCCTCTCACCGGCCAGCAGTGTCTGGAGATGGCACAGGAACTGGCGGGGGACGATTTTGGCCAACTGGAGGCGGTGGGCGAGCTGGATCTGGCCCTTACCATTTCCGGGGTGCGCTGCCGCGTGAACTTGTTCCGCCAGCAGGGGGTCTACTCTGCCGCCATCCGTCTGCTCAATGACCACATTCCCCAACTGGAGGAACTGGGCCTGCCTGAGGTGGTGAAGGAATTTGCATCCTACAACCAGGGACTGGTGCTGATCACCGGCGAGACCGGCTCAGGCAAATCCACCACTCTGGCCGCCCTGCTCAACCAGATCAACCACACCCAGCGGCTGCACATCCTTACCCTGGAGGACCCGGTGGAGTACATTTATACCCCCGACCTGTGCCTCATTAACCAGCGGGAGATTGGCCGGGACACCATGAGCTTTGCCGCTGGCCTGCGGGCCGCCCTGCGTGAGGACCCGGATGTGATCCTGGTGGGGGAGATGCGGGACCTGGACACCATCCAGACCGCCCTTACCGCCGCTGAGACAGGCCACCTGGTCTTCGGTACCGTCCATACCAACTCAGCGGCCGACTCCATCGACCGCATTGTAGATGTCTTTCCCGCCGAACGCCAGCAGCAGATCCGCCTTCAGCTGTCCATGACATTGAAGGCAGTACTCTCCCAGCAGCTGCTGCCCCGCAGCGGCAAACCGGGCCGGGTGCTGGCCTGCGAAGTGATGAAGACCGACGACGCCATCCGCAACCTGATCCGGGAGGGCAAGACCCCCCAGATTCAAAACTCCATCCAGACCAGCGGCTCCATCGGCAACATCCTGATGGACCGCTCTGTGCAAAATTTGTACCGTAGTGGCGCTATCTCCTTGGAAACCATGGAGGGGGCCCGGCGGGGCGGCCCGACCCAGGCAGGGAGCTCTCCATTGGGGTCGCCCATGGGGACCGGCCTGGGGACCCGCCCCCGGAGCTTTGGCCGATGAAGGAGGGATAGACCATGCCGACCTATCGCTATGAGGCCATGAACGGAGAGGGGCAGCGGGCGGAAGGGGTGTTGGAGGCTTCGGACAGCGCCCAGGCAGTTGCCCTCATCCGCCAGAGCTACGATGTGGTGCTCAAGCTGGAGGAGATCGCCGCCCCCCGCACTGACCCCCTGGAGAAATTCCAGAAGCTGAATTTAAAGATTTTTGCCCTGATGTGCAAGCAGTTTGCCATCATTCTCAAGGCAGGGTTGCCCCTGGTGCAGACGGTGGACCTGGTGGCCTCTCAGGTTTCCGATAAAATGCTGAAAAAGCTGCTGGAGGAGGTGTCGCTGGACATCGCCAACGGCTGGAGCCTTTCTTACAGCTTCTCTCAGCGGGGAAAGGGCCGCCTGCCCACCACCTTCATTGAGACCATTCGGGCGGGGGAGGAGTCGGGCGACTTGGTGCGCTCCTTTGACCGTATGAGCGCCTACTATGACCGCATGACCAAGACGCGGGCCAAGGCCACCAGCGCCCTGGTATACCCTGCCTTTCTCACGGTGGTGGCAGTGTTTGTCATTATGATTATTATGACCTACGCTGTGCCCACCTTTGCCCAGGTGTTTGAATCTATGAGCGTGGAGCTGCCTTTGCCCACCCGCATTGTGATCGGAGTATCTAACTTTTTCAGCCGGTACATCTGGGTGCTGCTGTGTGTAGCGGCGGGTTTGATCTTTCTGCTCCGGCTATACGCCGGGACGGCGAGCGGACGCATCCGCGTGGCCCAGTTCCGGCTGACTCTGCCCATTTTGGGGAAGCTGGCCGCCATGACCTCAGCCAGCCAGTTTGCCCACACCATGTCCGCCATGCTCTCAGCGGGTATGCCCATTTTGAAGGCTCTGGACACCGCATCCCGCTCGGTGAGCAATGCCCACCTCTCGGCGCAGATTCAGAGCACTATCCCCGGTGTGGAGGGTGGGCGACCCCTGGGCGAGTGCCTGCGTACCTGCAAAGATCTGCCCCCCATGCTGGTGCAGATGACCGCCATGGGCGAGGCCACCGGCTCTCTGGAGAGCACGTTGGAGATTCAGGCTGAGTACTACGACAACGAGGTGGATACCCTGTCCGCACGGGCCCTGTCCCTGCTGGAGCCTATCATCATCTGCGTGATGGCAGCGTTTGTAGTGCTGATTTTGCTGTCCATCTACCTGCCCATGTTCAGCCTGTACGGCTCCATTTAATCCGTCGTTAAAGGGCGGCCACCCCGCCCTTTGATGAAATAGATGTTTTTTGATCCGCCTGGAGGCGGATAACAATAAAAAGGAGGAGAGAATCCAATGAATCTGAAACAGAAACTGTCCAAGAAGCTGAAGAAGACCGGCGGCTTCACCCTCATCGAGATGCTCATCGTGGTGGCCATCATCGCCATTCTGGTGGCGGTGTCTATTCCGATGGTGAACACCAATCTGGAGAACGCCCGAGTAGCCACTGACCAGGCCAACGAGCGGGCTGCTAAGGGTGCGGCCATGATCGAGTACCTGTCTAGTGGCGAGACTGGCGATGTGACTTATGAGTATAATGCTACAGATGGTACTGTGGCAAAAACAGGCGGAACTGCTCCCAAAGCTTACGGTCAGTGCAAAGTCCATAAGGGTGATTATGTGAAGGTGGAGATTAAAGCTGCCACGGATACAGAAGACATGAAGGTTAATGTTACTTGGTCTGATAGTAGTGCCGGCCACGGTATCCCCACGACTACTACTTAAGTAGGCATATCATTTCAGTTAGCTAGTTCCAGCACCGCCGGGGGGGTGGCCCCCGGCGGGACCCCAAAGCGGCAAGCCGCTTTGGGAGGGCTTCGGAACCTCCGAAGCCCTCCCAAGGCCCCTTGTCCAGTACACAAAAGGAGCATTTCATGGATATCGACCTGCTTGTTAACCTCTATCTGGCCCTGTGGCTGGCCATTCTGGGGGCGGTGCTGGGCAGCTTTCTCTGCTGCGCCGCCGACCGGGGCGGCCTGCCCACGGGACGCTCCCGGTGCGACGGCTGCGGCCATGTGCTGGGAGCGGGGGAACTGGTCCCCATTTTCAGCTATTTGTTTTCCAGGGGCCGCTGCCGCCACTGCGGCGCGTCCATCCCGGTGCGCTGTCTGGCGGCGGAGCTGGTGGGAGCGGTTGGCTTTGCCGTCCTGGGACTGCGGTTTGGCCCCGGTCTGGAGCTGGTGATGCAGCTGATCCTGGCGGGCCTTCTTTTGCTGCTCAGTCTAGTCGACTGGACTGCCCATGTCCTGCCTGACAAGCTGCTGTTGGCGGCGGTGGTCAACCGGCTGGTCTTTTTGTTTCTGCTCCGGGAGCCTTTGGGGGATACTTTGCCCCAAATGGCCCTGGGGGCCTTTAGTGTGTCCCTGCCTTTGCTGCTGCTGTCCCTTGCCATGGATGCTCTGCTGAAAAAAGACACTCTGGGAGGCGGCGACATAAAGCTTTTATTTGTGCTGGGGCTGTACCTCAGCTGGTTGGAAATGCTGCTGCTGTTGATCGTTGCCTGTGCTCTGGCCCTTTTGTGGGCTGCCGGGCCGGGACGGCGGCAGGCGGGGGGAGAAATTCCCCTTGGCCCCTTTTTGGCGGCTTCCTGGCTGGGTGTCACTGTGTTTGGCGCGCCATTGCTCCAGTGGTATGTAAGTCTGCTGGGATGAGAGGATGAAATTGATGTCAAAAAATATAAAAGTTGCATTTGATTTGGGCAACAGCAGTTTAAAAATTGCCGCGCTGAAAAAGGGCGTGCTGGAGATGCATGAGCTGCCCCTGCCCGAGAACCTGATGGAAGAGGATGATATCCTCATGCCCCACGCCTTTTCTGCCTTTTTGAAGAAGGCCAAAAAGGACCTGCGTCTGCCCGGCGGTCCGGCGGGGCTGCTGCTGCCCTCCAGCAAGGTCATCTGCCGGTTGGTGACCATGCCCCACATGTCGGTGGACCAGCTGATGCTGAACCTGCCCTATGAGTTCAGCGACTTTGTCCATGGAGAACCCCATCAGTACTACTGCGACTACGCCCTGTGCCAGGATGGATCCCAGCAGTCGGCGCCCCAGGAGGAGCAAGGTGAGGAACAGCTGACTATGATGGCGGCCGTGGTCCAGCGCCAGCAGATTCAGGACTATATTCGCATTTTCTCCGCCGGGGGCTTTTCCCTTAAACTCATCCTGCCCCAGGAGATGTCCCTCATTCAGCTGGTGCAGAACTGCCGCCGGGAGCGGTCCGCGGCTCCCAGGGAGTACTGCTTCATCGACCTGGGCTTTTTGTCCACCCGTATTTTTGTCGTCAACAGCGACCGCATCCAGGCTGCCCGCCGGGTACATATCGGCTGCCGGGATCTGGACAGGGTGATCGCCGACATTTTCAATATGGACCCCTTCCTGGCCGACGCCTATAAACGGGGCAACCATCAGGGGGTGTTGGAGCATCCCCGCTGTATGGAGGTTTACGAGAGCATAGCGGTGGAGGTGCTGAAGGTCATCAACTTCTACCACTTTACCTACCGGCAGAGTCAGCTGGAAGGCGTATACCTGATCGGCGGCGGTGCTGAGATCGAACCGCTGCGCCGCCTGTTGGAAGAAACGCTGAGCCTGCCCGCCCTCACAGTGGATACGCTCCTCCCAGGCGGTGAGGGACAAGGGCAGGGGCACAACGCCACCTTCATGGGGGCTGTGGGGCTGATGGCTGAGCCGGAAAAGGAGGGATAAGCCGTGAAATTGAATAGTGATGTACGGCAGCTGATGGCTGGGAAAAAGGCGGTCTATCCCACCAAACGATCTATGAACCTGTACTTTAAGGTGGACCGCACCACCGCCCCCGCTACGGCAGCACTGTACGTGCTGTTTGTGGCGGCAGTGCTGCTGGGACTGGGAAAAATTATGGTTTATGACTTTATAAGCCAGGAAAAACAGCTGGAAAGCCAGGTCCTGGCATTGGAGCAGCGCACGGTTCAGCAGATGCAGCAGCTTAAGAACTATGACCAGGTGCTGGAGGACTATATCCGTTCTCTGCCTACCCAGCAGGAACAAGAGCAGCCCGATGTGATGGACCTTCTGGCGCTCATTGATACCACCATTCGGCCCACCGCCCAAGTTACTCAGGTGTCCATCGAGGGAAATCAGGTGGTGATCGCCTTCTCCGGCGTCACTCTGGCCCAGGCCGCTGACCTGGTGGTCCAGCTGGAGCAGTCCCCCCTGGTAGCTAATACCCAGGTGGATACCGCTTCCTCCACTGATGGAACCGATCAGGTAGAGGTCCACGTCTATTTTCAGGCTGCACAGGAGGAATCTGCTACATGAGAAAACTTACGGTTCGTGAGCGGGTACTGCTGCTCCTGCTGGCTGTCATTGCCTTGGTCAGCGGATATGTCCTGCTCTTTTATCTGCCCACTACCCAGCGCCTGGAATCCCTCAACACACAGATTGCCCAGAGCCAGGAGCTGACAGCCCAATTGGATGCCAGGCTGGCAAGCCAGCAGCAGATGGAGAAAAAGCTGGCACAGCTTTCTGAGCAGGGGGCCCAGGTACCCTATATGCCGGATTATGACAACCTCCAGGCCGTCATGGTGGAGCTGCACACCATCTTGGCCGGATGCCAGGAATATTCCCTCTCCTTCCAAAGTGAACAGGGTGAGAATCATGTGGTTTCTCGCCGTGTGTCCATTCCGTTTACCTGCAGCAGCTACGAGCAAGCCAAAGATATTCTTCAGAAACTCCATGATAGTGCTCTGCGGGGACTTCTGGGAGACATGCAGCTTTCACAACTGGAAAATGGAATGGTCAAAGTATCTGTGACGATGACATTTTTTGAGTATCAAGCGGCAGAACCAGCGCAGGAAGAAACATAGAGGGGAAGTTGAACGGCATAGGATTTCTTCCTCATACGCAAGCAGAAGATATA
Source organism: Lawsonibacter sp. LCP25S3_E2 (assembly GCF_052117285.1). Lineage (NCBI taxonomy): Bacteria > Bacillati > Bacillota > Clostridia > Eubacteriales > Oscillospiraceae > Lawsonibacter > Lawsonibacter sp. LCP25S3_E2. The sequence continues at coordinate 62,967 of NZ_JBQKJL010000003.1, read as the reverse complement.
GAATTTGAGGATAAGGAGAACGATTTCTATTTATATTTATGGAAATGAAACGGGAAAAATGTGCCCACAGTGTGGACATGATTGCTGGTCTGTACGGTATATCGAACAGCCGGGTGGAACCGTATGTTTCTGTACCTGTGCTGTGTGTTTACGCCATGCTAAAACGAGCGCACAAATTGTCCCTCAAATCGTTCTGGTGGAGCGTCCAACAAAAAGTGTACAGCTCCAGTTATAAAGCGGCGAAAAGAATTCTTCATGTGGATGATTCCTTTTCGCTTCCAGCCTTGCGTATGCCACAGTCGAAGCCTGCGAGGGTTGGGTGACGGAGTTTAAGAAGACCTGGGGAAATTACTGCCTGGAGGAGCATTTGCTATGACAAATATGCTTTTTCTCGTTTTCCGCACCTTCTTTATTACAGTGATGACCGTGGGAATGATGGCAAGCCTGACGGAATTTCGCTTTAGCCGCAGAAAGCTGCTGCTGATTTTGGCGGTTTACAGCCTTTGGGCAGCTGGTTCCAGCTTGGTTTTACTCTCGCTCGGTGGAGAACTGCTGCTGCTTCGCCTGTTTTTTCTCACCATTTCTATCCCCGCCACGATTCTTACATACTGGGCGGCCACCGATACCCCCGCGCAGGCGGTGTTCAACTACATGACCCAGATTATGGTCTCCACATTGTCAGCTTCCATGATCCGTTGGCTGACGGAGTCTCTGGGCCTTTCCTTGCTTGTGAACGTCCTGCTGATGTGCGGATTCTATTTTACGGTCATCTATCTGGAATGGCGTTTTCTGCGGCAACCCTTTCGCAGGCTTATCAAAATCATTCCTACCCGATGGGGAGTGCTTACCCTCATCCCCTGTGTGTACTGCATCTATCTCATTCTCGTGGCGGCTTGGCCAAGCAGCTATCTGGAAAACAATGCCCAGAGACTCTACGTCTACGCAGCTGTCGTCCCTCTGATCTTTGTGTATATCGCCGTATTCAAAAGCCTTTTGGCTCAGTACCATATTCAGCTGGAGCGGCAGAGTACCGCACTACTGGAGGTGCAGATTACGGCCCTGAAGGAGAAAGTGCAGAGAGTGAAAGAAGTGGAGGAGGGCATTCGCATCCAGCGCCATGATCTGCGCCATCAGCTCCAGGCTGTCACAGAATTGGTGGTACAGGGTGACCAGGAGGCTGCACTGGAGTTTTTGGATGCTGCCCGGAAGCGTCTGGACGAAAAAAAGGAGATCCGCTGGTGCCGCCCGCCGGTGCTGGACGCAGTATTCTCCTCCTACTTTGACCAGGCAAAAAACCAGGGTATCTCATTGGAGACGAACATTGCCCTTCCTGACACCCTCCCAGTAGATGAGGGTGAACTGGCCATCGTCGTGGCTAACGCCCTGGAAAATGCCATCCACGCCAATCTGACTCTGCCCCAGGAGCAGCGGCATATCCGCTGCAAGATGGTGGGTACTCCCAGCATCATGCTGGAAATTTCCAACCCTTACAGCGGCAATATCTCGTTCGATGCCAGTGGGCTGCCAATGGCCAAACAGGAAGGGCATGGCTTGGGTGTGCAGTCCATCTCTGCTTTTTGCCGCAAAAACGGAGCCGTCTGTCAGTTTGACCTAACAGACGGCTGGTTCCGGTTGAGATTGGTGTTGTAGGAACATGTGGTATTTATAACGCCCCACACATCCGCTGACCATGCTTTTGCCTTGAAACGTTATCCGTTCACTTGTGTGAAGTTTGAGTTATCATGCAAATTTTTGCATTTCGGTTCTGAAAAGCAGGAGGTTGTTCATGCCAAAAATACGCCATGATTCCTTTCTAATATCCTGTTTTCTTAGCGTTTTGGCTCTGGCGGGCTTTTTTGTCATATTCTTTTTCGCCCTGCGTGCTCCCGTGTGCTGTCAACCCGAACTGCATCCGCAGCTGGTGCAAATCAAGCCGGTGGGCCCGGCTGAGGATGGGGCCGACACCATTTATCAGAAGTTGCTGTCAGATGACCGCTGGGGCCAGCCTGTCTGTGCCGTCACTGCCAAGCGGACCCCTTATTCCGTATATCTGGACGGAGTACTCCTGCAGGAATACATCCCCGGTACATTCGACCACGGCGGGATGATACACTGGATCTCGCTGCCTAACAAGGAACTGGCGGGACACGTTCTCAAGGTGTCCGCACCCTCCGAAGAGCTAACGGTTCTGGTGGGCGATTACAGTGATCTCATCCTTCACTACCGCAATACCAACGCTGCCACCCTGATATTTTCAGGGCTGTTTCTGCTGCTTGGCATTCTCATCGGTCTGCTGTCTCTGGGAGCCAGCACCGCCTTTGGAGCGAAACGCCTTCGGACGCTGCGGTATCTCAGCGCGCTGGTGCTGCTGGTGAGTTTGTGGATATCCATGGATTCAGCGGTGCTCCAGATGGTCCACATCAGCGGTGCGATCATGTATGTATTGGCTATGTACGCCTTTATGGCCATGCCGCTTTTTATGATCCAGTTCTATCGCAGCATGATGGATAAGGATAGCCGTCTGCTGCGCCTGATCTATTGGCTCCACCTGCTGAACCTCTGTATCTGCGGTCTGCTGCAGGTCCTGGGCGTGGCCCAGTTCCATGAGATGCTGCCCCTGACCCATATACTGATGATCGTAACGCTGTTGTCCCTGCTGCGCCTTCTGGTGTCCTGGCTCCATTCCCAATTCCATCGGGAGGCACGCCTGATGCTAAGTGGTTTTGGCGCCCTCGGCTGCTGCTGTGCAATGGGATTTCTGGACTATTACCTGTGGGGAAAGCGGCTGTATCTTATTTATTTCAGCGTCGGCGCACTGCTGCTTGTGGTGTCGCTGCTGGCAGTATCTATTGGCTATGTGTACCAGGAAATGGTCAAGTCCTCCCAGATGTCTTACTATCAGAAGATGGCCAACACGGACCTGATGACACAGCTTGATAGCCGTACAGCATTTGAAGAACGGGTTCGGCAGTTCCCCATCCTGAAAGGCCTCAGCGCCTGTATTGTTTTGGACATCAACAATCTGAAACAGGTGAATGATACCATGGGGCATTCGGCCGGAGATGAGCTGATTTGTACTGCTGCTGAGTGTATTCTGTCGGTTTTTGACTCTCTGGGCCGATGCTACCGCATGGGCGGTGATGAATTTGTGGTACTGCTGCAAAACATGACCGAGTCCCAGGTGAGCAAAGCACTATCGGAATTGGAACTGTGCATCAGCCGCAGAAATCTGACACGCTCCTTTCCGCTGTCGCTGGCTGTGGGGTATACCATGGGACAGGATGCGACCATTGAGCAAATGTTCCGCGAAGCAGATGCCAATATGTACCAGAATAAGAGTCAGATGAAATGCCATGCCGCAGATCTATGACTGCAACGCGTACCGTTCCCCGTTTATCCGGAAAACTCCACCTCCAGCTGCTCTTTGGGCTGGCCGATGTACTGCCGGGATTGCTGGAGCCGCTGTTCCATTTCCGTAATTTCCTTCTGAATCTGCTGGCGGCTTTTCGCCCGGTTCATCTGCAGGAAGAGATGATACCGCTCTTGAAGGGTTTCTGCCTTAGAAGGAAAGGTAATGACATCGTCCCCAATCAGATGGCCTTCCAGCTCGTTGCGGCAGATTTCATCGTCCATGACCGCCATATAGAGAGCATACCGGGTAAATTCCTTCAGCGGCATCCGGATCATCCAGTGCCAGCAGGCGGCAGTGCCAGCGGCAACGGTCAGACAGCCCAGAATCGCAATTTTTTTCCCTGATTTCATATTCCGTTAGCCTCCGACGTTCTGAATTTTCCGCCCGGATTTTTCTTCGATGAAACGGCAGAATTCAGGGATGCTGCCCCCTTTCAGTGTTGCCTTTTCCACTGCCAGCGCGTGATTTTTCCCCACTACGAAAACGAGATAATCCTTGGTCTCTGCCAGTGCGAGGATCTTATCGTACTGCCATTTTGACTCCGCTGCGTCAGACTTTGTCAGAAAGCAATCGGAGAAAAATGTGGTGTTTGCAGCATCGGTGCCCGGCATAGCTTTGCGCTTTGCAAAAAAGGCATTGATGCGGTCCTCGTTCCGGCTGATCAACAGCAGCGCGGCAATGACCGTGCAATGGAGTGCAGTTTGCCAGATATCGCCCCAGCACAGCCAGAGGGATACCAGGAGAAGCCCGATCATGATCCAGGTGTTAAGGTGGATCAAACGGTTTCGCTTGGCTTGGATTGTTTTTCGAACGGCCCGTGCCATGGCGGACAGCGCTTTTTGGTCGTACGTAGTATGACAAGTAAATTCCATAGGTACCTCCCAGACAGTAACGGCAGTAAGTTTTTCAACGTGGGCACTACTATACCAGGAAAAAGCGCATTTCCAGTGAATTTTTTCTTAATTATCTTTAAGATTGCGGGATCACGTCCCATCATTGTCATTCTCCGGCGCTGCTTTCCGGCTGACCTTTCCTGGACCACCGTTGACAGGCCAGGGTGCTGACGGTATGATAAGACCAATCCAGTGCCTGCGCTGCAGCTGCAAAGGTTCCCGGCAGGCCATCCAATGGGGAAAGGCTGCGGCCGGACGGCGCCGTGATACCGCCTGGGCGGATCTGTCCCAGAAGGAGTAATGAGGTGATATGGTCATGCGCACAAAGCCAATGCCCCGGCGTAAAAGGTGGCTTGCTGCCGGCGGGATACTTCTTCTGATGTTGGCCATTTTGGCGGGCGTATTTTTCTGGTATGTGTCTGACTACTACCGGGCGGAGGAGTCGGCGCTTGCGGTGATGAACCAGGGCGGAGGGATCACGGTACAGGACAATCTGACGATGTTATCTCCTGCCTATCCCACCGATACTGCTATCATTTTTTATCCCGGCGCCAAGGTGGAGGCGGAGGCCTACCTGCCTCTGCTGGATCAGATTCGACAGACCGGAGTTACCTGTATTTTGGTACACATGCCCTTCCGTATGGCAATTTTTGATGCCAATGCGGCAGAAAAGGTGATTGCTGCGTTCCCTGAGATCCAGCATTGGTATGTGGCCGGACACTCCATGGGCGGCGCTATGGCGTCCAAGTTCGCCTCTGACCATCCAGACCAAATTGATGGGCTTATTCTGATGGGAGCCTATATCTACGGCGATTACCCGGATGAAAAGGCCCTGACTATTTATGGCTCCCTCAACCAGAGCGTGGAGGACCACATCGACTACACGGAGAACATTGTGGAAATCCAGGGCGGAAACCACGCCCAGTTCGGCAACTACGGCCCACAGAAAGGGGATCTTCCCGCAGCCATTTCCGCCCAGGAGCAGCAAAAGCAGACCGTGGAGGCCATCAAAGCCTTCCTTTCACGGTAGACAGAAGAATCCTAGGCAGAAAAGCGGAGTGCCTGCAGGCGCTCCGCTCAGGAGGGTGCTATGAAAGGCTTTACCCGTACGGAAACCCGCTTTTCTCTATGTGGTCTCAACTGTGTCCTGTGTTCCATGCACCTGGGCGGCTACTGTCCCGGCTGCGGGGGTGGAGCAGGAAATCAAAGCTGTGCGAAAGCCCGCTGTTCTCTGGAGCATGGCAGCATTTCCTTTTGCTGGCAGTGCCCGGAGTATCCCTGCTCTCACTACGAGGGCTTTGACGATGGGGATTCCTTTGTCCCGCACCGGAACCGGAAGCAGGACATTGCCCAGGCCGAGAAGCTGGGACTGGACGCTTACCTGGCCCAGTTGGAAGAAAAACGGGCGATTTTAGAAAAACTTCTGGCCCATTACAACGATGGCCGCCGCAAGACCCTGTTCAGCACGGCAGTTTATCTCCTGCCCTTGGAGGATTTGCGCTTTGTAATGGCCGCTCTGGACAGCCGGGCAAAACCGGGTGAGCAGGCGGTCAGGGAACGGGCCCTTGCCGCTGCAGAGCTGCTTCAGGAGGCGGCGGACCGCCGGGGAATCGGGCTGAAACGCAACCAGAAACCGAAGAAGGGGTAATGGTATGGCGACGTCCAAGGTGACCGCCCGTTTTCTCTGTCCGGTGGACCAGGTATGGACGGACAGGGCGGAATTTACAGCAGGAATAAGACACTTAGTGTACGGAAATCGTGATAAATCAGAGGGGGGTACCATAAAGGTATCCCCCTCTATGCTGTGAAAAGAGAGCTGCTCTGAGCTGGTGTGGTACATTGACGGCTGGTACATTTTTTCGTTAGCAGGCGTTGCTTGATGGGGGACAGGGTCCAGACGGATGGAAGAAGCAAGAAAAAAGCAAGGATTTTATTCCTCACGGCAAGGTGATTCTATGGTATGATAGAACGACCTGTGGAGGTGAGGCAATGAACATAAATCCTATCGCCCATCGGCGTGTACTTGATTACGCATATATGGATGTCGACACACTGTTCCGGGATTTTCACATTTCCAACCAAGGTTACAGCGAGGAACAGGTGGAGGAAAGCCGCAGCCGATATGGAAAAAACAGTCTTTCAGGTCGGGCCTCGGATACGGTACTCTACCGTTTGGGGCGGGCTTTTCTGAACCCGTTTACCATTATTCTGTTTGTACTGGCATGTATTTCCTTTTTGACCGATGTGGTATTGGCCTCTAATTTCAGCCGAAATATCACTACTGTAGTCATTATTCTGTGTATGCTGCTCATCAGCGGTGCAGTACGGTTTACCCAGGAGCTGAGGGCAAAGCATGTGGCAGACCGTCTGACGGGGATGATTGCTTCCACGGTGCTGGTGCGCAGGAGCGGAAAATGGATCAAAGTGTCTTCCACTGAGCTGGTGGTAGGCGATCTGGTCCGTCTGTCTGCCGGCGACCGTGTTCCGGCGGACATTCGGCTGACTGCGGCAAAGGATCTGTTTGTCTCACAGTCGGTCATCACAGGAGAGAGCGAGATCCTGGAAAAGAGCGCCCGAACTCTTTTTCACGGACAGGCCCAGTCCTATGCCCAGTTCCATAATCTCGTTTTTATGGGTTCGGCCCTCACGGGCGGCAGCGGGGAAGGGGTGGTACTGGCCGTAGGGGAGGACACCGTTTATGGCGGCTTTGCGGCGGCGCAATCCACCCGGAAACATGGATTTGACCAAGGCGCCAATTCCATTGCGTGGGTGCTCATCCGTTTTATGGCAGTTCTGGTCCCGGTGGTTTTGGTTGCCTGTGGTTTGACCAAAGGAGACTGGATTTCCGCCTTTCTGTTTGCACTGTCTGTTGCCGTGGGACTGACGCCGGAAATGCTCCCTATGGTCATCAACGCCTGCCTGGCTAAGGGCAGTGCAGCCATGGGGAAAAAGCAGACTGTGGTAAAAAACATCAATGCCATGCAGGGGTTCGGCAGTATGGACGTCCTATGTGTGGATAAGACCGGCACCTTGACGGGAGATAAAATTACACTGGAATATTACATGGATATTCTGGGCAATGAGAGCAGAAACGTTCTGGATCTTGCCTACTTGAACAGCCTTTATCATACTGGCGTCAAAAACCATCTGGACAGCGCCCTTCTGCAGTACCGGGAGATGCCGGGCCGAGAACAGTATGTTCAGGAATTGGCAGCCCAATACCCAAAGCTGGATGAGCTGCCCTTTGACTATGAGCGGCGGTTTGCCAGCGTTTTGGTCCGAAATGGGGAAGAAAGTCTGCTGATCATCAAGGGAAGCATTGAGGAAGTATGCTGCCGGTGCGGCTGGGTGGAATATAGGGGTGAGCACCACAGAATATCCGGCGACGGAATGGAAAGTGTGCGTGCCATCGTAGATGAGATGCTGGAAGACGGGATGAAAGTGCTGGCTGTGGCCTATAAGCCCCTGAAAACGGTGACGCTGTCACAAGAAGATGAGCATGATTTCATTCTGTTGGGATATCTGGCGTTTTTTGATGCACCCAAGGAAAGCGCCGCCGGGGCAATCCAAAAATTACAGAAACTCCATGTGGGGGTGCGGGTGCTGACCGGAGATCACAGAGATATCGCAATTTCAGTCTGCCGGAGACTGGGCATCGACACCACTCAGACGCTGACCGGCAGAGAATTGGAGCGGTTGGGGGAGGATGAACGCCCCATAAGGATAGAACACACCACCCTGTTTGCAGAGCTGTCGCCCAAACAGAAGGTGCAGGTCGTGCAGCTTCTTCGGGCCAATGGACACACGGTGGGCTTTTTGGGGGATGGTATGAACGACCTGCCGGCCATTGCAGAGGCGGATGTGGGCATATCGGTGGACACCGCAGCGGAGGCCGTCAAGGAAGGGGCGGATGTGATCCTGCTGAAAAAGGACCTGAATGTGCTGGAAGCAGGGATTCAGGAGGGCCGGAAGGCCTTTGCCAATGTGTCAAAGTACATCAAAATCACGGCTTCTTCCAATTTTGGCAACATCCTTTCGATCGTCATTGCCAGTGTATGCCTGCCCTTTTTCCCCATGACATCGCTGCAGCTTTTGCTGCTGAATCTCCTCTATGACATTCTGTGTCTGGTTCTGCCCTGGGACCATGTGGACGAGGAGACCTGTTCCCGGCCGCTGGAGTGGTCCGGCAGAACGCTGGGACGCTTTATGCGGTTTTTCGGACCAATCAGCTCCTTTTTTGATATCCTGACCTTTTCCTATTTGTTTTTTGTCCTGTGCCCCACAGTATGTGGAGGGAGCTTTGCCTCCCTGGCCGGGAGTGGGGAAGAGCTGCGCTTTATTGCCCTTTTTCAGACGGGATGGTTTCTGGAATCCATGTGGACCCAAGTGCTTATCCTGCACCTGCTGCGTACGCCCAAAGTGCCGCTGCTGCAAAGCAGGCCTTCCCGGCCGGTGATGCTGGTCACACTGCTGGGAACGCTATTCTTTACGGGCCTGACCTTTACCCAGGCCGGAGAACTGTTGGGGCTTACCCCGCTGCCCCCTGACTACTTCGGCTTTTTGGCCGTGGTGGTCTTGCTGTATTTGCTCTGGGTCACACTGGCCAAAGGATGGTATATCCGCCGCTGCCGCGAGCTGTTGTAAGAGAGGAGGAATCTGTGATGAAAAAACATATTGGATTTATCACCCTGGATTTCTCCCTTGCACACTGGCTTTCCGATGCCCTTCGCAGCGCTCCGCGCACCCCCGCTGCCCAGGAACTGCTGGATGGGGTGGGGGAGCTGATGAATGGAAGCACACAGTCCCTGATGCTGGAGCTGGGGGAGGGAGAGCATGCGGCTGTGACAGAGGATACCCTTTGCTGCGGCGGGCTTTCCATCGACTGGAGGCTGCGCAGAGTCAGCCGGGACGGAGTGGAAATTTCATTGACTCCAAAGGAGTTTGACATCCTGTATTTTCTGGCCCGAAACCGGGGAGAGGTATTTACCAAGGAGCAGATTTATCAGGCCGTGTGGGAGAGTGACTACCTGTTGGATGACAGCAATATTATGGCTTTTATCCGAAAGCTGCGAAAGAAAATCGAGCCCAACCCCGACTCCCCCCAATATATCCTGACCATCTGGGGCATTGGATACAAATTCAGTGATAAACTGTAAGGTTCAATTCTTACCAAATCGCAAGAAAATCGCAAGGTTTCGGCCCTGTGATTTTTCTTGCGGTTTTTTTATACTCGTGGAGGACGCAAGAAAGGGGGGAACAACATGGATTCTGACGGCAGTCCTCAAAGGCCGGTACAATATGGTATGCATGGAGTTCCGCTCCCAGCAACGGTACCGCCTTGCATACACACAAGGAGGTAAGAAATGATGAACAAAAAGGAAAATCGCCGCTCGGCTCGCCAGGCAGCGCAGAAGGCTGTCCTGCGCGATCAGCAGAACCGCCGCATTCAGGATGCGGCGACCGCCCCGGTCAATATTCTCCTGAGCGAGCTTCACGCTCCGCTGGGGGGGCTTGCTCCGCAGGCCGTTGCCGCCAGCCGGGCCAGATACGGCAGCAACAAGGTAACCCACGAGAAAAAGAAATCCTTTCCCAGGCGGCTGGCGGGGGCTTTTATCAATCCCTTTACTGCCATTCTGCTCTGCCTGGCTCTGGTGTCCACGATGACGGACATGGTATTCCCTTGTCTTTCGCTGTTTGGCAGTACACCGGAGGATTTTGACTGTTTGACGGTGGTCATTATTTTGACAATGGTCATGATCTCCGGCACACTCCGTTTTGTCCAGGAATCCAGAAGCGGCAGTGCGGCGGAGAAGCTGCTGGCTATGATCACCACCACCTGCACGGTTACACGAAAGGGCCAGGAAAAGGTGGAGATCCCCATGGATGAACTTGTGGTGGGTGACATTGTCCACCTGTCTGCGGGGGATATGATCCCCGCCGATGTGCGCATTTTGGAGGCGAAGGACCTGTTTATCAGCCAAGCAAGCCTCACCGGAGAAAGCGAGCCGGTTGAAAAACAGCCTCAGGTGAACCAACCGAAAGAAAGCATCACGGACTATACCAACATCGCCTTTATGGGAAGCAGTGTGGTTTCCGGCAGCGCCATCGCCGTGGCGGTCTGCGTGGGGGATGATACCCTCTTTGGTTCCATGGCTTCTGCAGTGGCGGGAGAGGCGGCCGAAACCAGCTTTACCAAAGGGGTAAACGCCGTCTCCTGGGTGCTTATCCGCTTTATGCTGGTGATGGTTCCACTGGTCTTCCTCATTAACGGCATCACCAAGGGAGACTGGCTGGACGCGTTCCTATTCGGTATCTCAATTGCTGTGGGCCTAACACCGGAAATGCTGCCCATGATCGTGACTACCTGCCTGGCCAAGGGGGCGGTATCCATGAGCAAAAAACAGACCATTGTCAAAAACCTCAATTCGATTCAGAACTTTGGGGCCATTGATATCCTGTGTACGGACAAGACCGGAACCCTGACGCAGGACCAGGTGGTGCTGGAATACCATCTCAACGTAAGGGGGGAGGACGACACACGGGTGCTGCGCCACGCCTATCTCAACAGCTATTTCCAGACCGGTTACAAGAATCTTATGGACCTGGCCATCATCCGGAAAACCGAGGAGGCCGAGGCGGAGGACCCGCGGCTGGTGGATCTGTCGGAGCACTATGTGAAGGTAGATGAGATCCCCTTTGACTTTTCCCGCCGGCGTCTGAGCACCGTGGTACAGGACAAGACCGGAAAAACTCAGATGGTGACCAAGGGGGCGGTGGAGGAAATGCTCGCTGTCTGCTCCTTTGCTGAGTACGGCGGCGGGGTCCAGCCATTGACGGGCCATGTACGCCAACAGATCCTTCAGACGGTGGACAGCCTTAATGACAAGGGCTTTCGTGTGCTGGTCATCGCCCAGAAGAGTAACCCCTCTCCCGTGGGAGCGTTTGGGGTAAAAGATGAGTGTGACATGGTGCTTATTGGCTATCTGGCCTTTCTGGATCCGCCCAAGGAGTCCACAGCGGATGCCATCCGGGCCCTCAAGCACCACGGTGTTACCACCAAAATCCTGACCGGTGACAACGACAAGGTGACCCGAACCATCTGCAAGCAGGTGGGGCTGAAGGTACGCAACATGCTGCTGGGCTCCGACCTGGAGGCTATGAGCGACGAGGAGCTGGCAAGGGCGGCAGAGTCTACCGATGTGTTCGCTAAACTGACTCCCGATCAGAAGGCACGGGTGGTTTCGGTGCTGCGGGAGAGCGGGCACACGGTCGGCTTTATGGGAGACGGCATCAACGATGCTGCTGCTATGAAGGCTGCCGATATCGGTATTTCCGTGGACACTGCGGTGGATGTAGCCAAGGAGTCGGCGGATATTATTCTGCTGGAGAAAGACCTGATGGTTCTGGAGCAGGGAATCATCGAGGGGCGCAAAACTTACGCCAACATGATCAAATACATTAAGATGACTGCCTCGTCCAACTTTGGAAACATGTTCTCAGTGCTGGCCGCCTCGGCCCTGCTGCCCTTCCTGCCCATGATGAGCGTACACCTTATTTTTCTCAACCTCATTTACGACCTGTCCTGCACTGCCATTCCCTGGGACAATGTGGATGAGGAATTTATCGCCAAGCCCCGAAAGTGGGATGCATCCAGTGTGGGTAAGTTCATGCTCTGGATCGGACCCACCAGTTCCATCTTTGACTTTACCACCTATCTCTTTCTGTACTTCATTTTCTGCCCCATGTTTGTCTCCGGAGGTGTGCTTTTCCACGACCTGTCCGCCCATTTCGGCGGCGCGGAGCTGGCCCTGATGCAGGTAAAGTATATCGGCCTTTTTCAGGCGGGATGGTTTGTGGAGTCGATGTGGAGCCAGACCCTGGTCATTCACATGATCCGTACACCCAAGCTGCCCTTCCTTCAGAGCCGGGCCTCCGCACCGCTCACGCTGCTCACATTGACCGGCATTACCGTGCTGACCGTGATCCCCTTTACGCCCTTGGGTGCTGTGCTTGGATTTGTTGCCCTGCCTGCCGCTTACTTTGCTTACCTGATTCCTTGTATCCTGCTCTATATGGTGCTGGCAACCAGTCTGAAAAAAGCCTATGTACGCCATTACGGTGAATTACTTTGATGATGGGAGGAATTTGTATGACCTGGTCTGAACTGTGGATGAACTTATTTGGATGTACTTCCTTTTGCGGCATTGACATGGGGTTCTGGGTGGCCCTGTCCGCTGTTTTGTTGATCGTAATTTTGATGAATGTAGTGTTTTGGAGTATGAAGCCCAAAGAGAACAAAGACTGCTGACTTGCGCTGAAGAAAAGAATATGTCCTCTGAAATTAAGCTAATTTCAGAGGACATATTCTTGGCCTATCCGGTGTCAAGCCTGTGCCCTGTGTTGAAAATCACGTTTCAGCGCTTGCGGTTATGGGGGAACGACGGGAAGAAGTTTTGATTGATAATTTCTGTGAAATTCGGTATGATGGGAACCGATTGATGGAAGCGCACCTGGGAATGGATGCGGGGCTTTTTTCGTCAGAACGGAGGAGCGGAATGAAAAAGCTGATACTGAACCCCATTGGAATGCTGTTGAGCGGCCTTTTGCTTGGCGTTTTGAGCCGGTGCTTGGATGTTTATACAACGAATCTAGGCAATGTATTTTCCCAGCTTGCGGTCTGGATTCTATTCGGCGTGCTGATCTCCATTTACAGCAGCACAAAAGGACGGGCTGCGGGCAATCTTCTCCTCTTTTCCCTGGGGATGCTGCTGACCTATTATGGAGCGGCTGTGGCGACCCATGGGGTTTACAGCCGCACCTTCATCCTAGGCTGGACGGTATTTGCCCTTTGCTCGCCGGTTCTTGCCTGGTTTGCCTGGAGCGCAAAAGAAAAAGGCGCTTTTCCTGCGATGATCCGAATTGGAATCTTACTGGTTTCGGTGCTGTCCAGCATAATTCTCTTTGATGGGTTTCGGATCTATGATTGGATCATAAACGGATTGCTGGTTTATATTCTGTTTTTCAAACGAATCAAGCGGTAGGTGGACAAAGTATCCACTGAATCGGCAAGGCGGATCGGGAAGTGCTTGGTCCCATATGATTGACGGATGCCTTCCGGAGCTAGTCTATCATGCGGCTTTTGTGTTCTGGGTCACGACAATGTCTGACACTGGTAAAATGGCAGATAGGCTGAAAACATATGAAACCTAGGAAGGCCCCCTGCCGTTCATAACGGCAGGGGGCCTTCCTAGGGTAGCGGGATCACTCTAAAAATTCAACGCTGTCATCTTCGCCGATGGCAAGTTTGATATACGTCATGGTATCATCTTCGTAGGTGGCATACACACCCAGGAAAGCAGTGTCCGGTGCAAGCTCTGTTTTGCTGTATGCGGTGCCGTTTAAGACAAAATCCGGACCGTCCGTTAGCACACCAATGGCGGATTCTGTCTCCACGGTGACTCCCTCACAGGCAACAAACACTTTGATGAGGTTATCTTCCAGTGTGATCTCCTTGGAAGCACCGGAGGTGGCTTCCTGACAGGTGACAACGGAACCATCACCAAACGAACAGTTTGCCCCTAAGCTGACCATGGCGTGGTAGTCACCCACGATGGTAAGGCCGGCGTTGAAGGTACAGTTGTCAAAATAGATGTTGCTGCGCAATTCGCTGCCGCCATCGCGGGTACTGGCCGGGTCAATGGTAACCGTAACCATTTGATCAAAGGTCACATCGTAGACCTCGGTCGTTTCCCCGGCTTTCAGCGAATAATCGTACAGTATCTTGGAATCTTCTGAGCTGGATTCAGCGCTCTGAGAGGTGCTTTGAGAGGGGCTCTGAGAAGTGCCCTGAGAAGTGCTGCCTGTATTTGTGCAGGCGCAAAGTGACAGCAGCATAAACGCGGAGAGTAATGCGAGTAATTTTTTCATTGTGCAACATCCTTCCTCTTTTGCTTCCGGAGAAGATTGCCTAGGGCCCCAAATGCCTCCCTTGCCACGGCCGCTGCCAGATCAAATTGTGATGAAACGCAAATGGTGTGGTATATCAGCCTGAGCTGCCATACACAGGGAAAAGGAGAAGGCCCATTCAAAATGTATGGGGACCGCGTCAGTATTTTGCTCTGTGGTAGTGTCAATGTATCATAAAATGAGAATTACTTCAACAGAATTGATAAAAAAGTGCATTTTTTCTGGAAACAGGGCAGTAAAAATGATTTGATTCCGTGACCTGTGCTGGGGAAAAGGAATTGCCTTTCAGTTCGGAAGACCGTATAATGTCAACATGAATATATAAGAGTTTGCGAAGTCAGCCAAGGAGGAAGCATTACAATGATATTTACCCCCATTGACCGGGAGCACTGGGCCCGAAAGGAATATTTTGACCACTATTTCACTCAGGTTCCCTGTACCTACAGTGCAGTGTTTCCATTGGATATTACTGCCCTTCGCCAGCGGGGAGAGAAGCTATATCCGACCATGCTGTATCACATTGCTGCAGAAGTAAATTGCCGGGAGGAATTCCGTACCGCGTTGGATGGGGCGGGAAGGCTGGGAATCTATGACCGGATGCACCCCTGCTACACCATTTTCCACAAGGAGAGTGAGACCTTCTCCAACCTTTGGACGGAATATACGCCGGACTATGATGCCTTCTGCCAGGCGTACCAGCGGGATATGGAGGAGTATGGCGGGAATCTGGGCATGGAAGCCAAACCGAACACTCCAGAGAACACCTTCCCAGTGTCCATGCTCCCGTGGGCCGGGTTTGAAGGGTTCAACCTGAATCTGCAGAAGGGATATGATTTTCTGCTGCCCATCTTCACCATGGGCAAGTACCATGAAGAGGATGGCAAGACGTTGCTGCCCCTGGCGGTGCAGGTGCACCATGCAGTATGCGACGGCTTTCACCTGTGCCGTTTCGTCAATCATCTTCAGGCGCGGCTGGATGAATCTGCGGCCATTCAAGAACATAAGGAGAGCCAATGATGATTCGAGAGATCTGTAAAGACGAGACCTTTTTGGCCCAGAGGGCACAGCCTGCCACGCCGGAGGATTGTTCCATCGCCGCTGACCTGCTGGAGACATTGGAGCACCACAAAAGCGGCTGTGTGGGCATGGCGGCCAACATGATCGGAGAAAATAAGCGCATCATTGCCTTTGATAACGAGGGGGAATACATGGTCATGTTTAACCCCGAAATTATCAAAAAATCCGGGCCTTATGACACGGAGGAGGGGTGCCTCTCCCTCACCGGCACCCGTCCGGCCAGGCGGTGGAAGTCCATCAAGGTGCGCTGGCAGAATGAGAAATTTCAGGAACGGCTGAAGACCTTCACCGGCTGGACAGCCCAGATCATTCAGCATGAAATTGACCACTGTGAGGGGATTCTCATATGAAAAAATGCAAAATTACGGTTATGCGCGTGGCCCGATATGAGGACTTGATGGCACAGTATGAAAACCCCATCTCCCACGCCTGCAATATGGAGGAAGGCCAGGTGTTCCTTGCCAACGGCTGGGAGAAGCCCGAGGGGTTTTGCCAAAGTGCCTGGGATACCCTCTCCCCATTTGTGCTGGCCCTGAGCCACGGCGGAGAGAACTTTTACGACGGCTGGATGAAAGATCCAAAGTCCGCCATGCTTTCCTGCAACGACGGCTTTCGTCCGGTGAGCTTTCTGGTGGAAGCTATGGACGAGAATGCGGACTGAGGAGGGACAAGCGATGAAAACCGCCATTTGCTACTATTCCCGTCACCACGGAAATACCTTGAAGGTGCTGCAGGCCATGGCAGAGGAGGGGGATGTGGAGCTGATTGATGTGACTGTGCGCCAGAGTGTACGGCTGGAGAGCTATGACTGCGTCGGTTTTGCCTCCGGGATCTATGGTTTTGCATTTCAGAAGGCCGTGGTGGAGTTTGCCCGGCAGTATTTGCCCCAGAGGAAACCGGTATTCTTCGTCTATACCTACGGAGGGGCCAAGGGCAGCGGTGCAAAAGCCGCGGCAGACATTGCTGGGGAGAAGAATTGCCCGGTTTTGGGAGAGTTTTCCTGTAAAGGGTATGATACCTTCGGCCCCTTCAAGCTGGTGGGAGGCATTGCCAAGGGCCGCCCCAACAAGCGTGACCTGGAGAAGGCCCGCAGATTTTACCGGGATCTGCAAGCGCGAATGAACCAAGCATAACGAGACCCCGCACAGCGGAGATCTGGAACAAATCCGGCGCATGGAAGCAGGATGAGAGGAGCTTATATGAGACTTGCCATTCTCTCCGACACCCACGGCCTGCTGCGGCCTCAGGTGCTGGAACAGTTGAAAACGGCCGATGCCATTCTCCACGGGGGAGACATCAATCAGCAGGCAATTGTAGAGGAACTGAGCCAATACGCCCCTCTCTACGTCGTCCGGGGCAACAATGACAAGCAGTGGGCGGAGGAAATCCCCCATCACTTGACCGTTACACTGGGCGGTATGACCTTTTTTATGGTCCATAACCGGAAAGAGGTTCCGGCGGACCTCTCCGATGCGGACGTGGTGGTGTTTGGCCATTCCCACAAGTATGTGCAGGAGGAAAAGGAGGGGATCCTTTGGCTGAATCCCGGCTCCTGCGGGCCCCGGCGGTTCCATCAGGAGATCACCATGATGATGGCGGAGGTGTCCCATGGGAAGATTCGGGTGGAGAAAATCACGATCCCCCACGAGGTGAAGGAATGGAGTTAGGACTGACCTTTCCGCTCCAGCGGTTTCGGAACGTAAAAACGCCGCCCTACGGCAGGTCGCCGGACCGGAGATTCTGCTGGGACCTGCATGTGATCGACCTGCGGGGGAACAAGAGTTTGCTGGCCGTCCACTGCTATAGCCGGTATACCTTTGTGCGCTATGGCGTAACCCCCATTCAGTGGGGAGACATCTTCGGCCTGTTTCGGGAGGGACTTCAGGAGAGCTTTGCAGCCGCCGGTTTTTCCACCCGGCAAACAGAGGAGTATCTGCTTCAGGGAGGAAGGATGGAACTCACCCGTACCCACGGCCGAAGGGAAGTGGCCTTTCTCAACCGGGCCTGGGAGGATGTGCTCTCGCTGGACTTGTGCCTGGACACCGCCAGCCAGGCCCAGCCTTTGCTGGATCATGCCGTCAATACCCGTTTCAGCCGGTGCGCAGGGGTTGAGGGACTTGGAACGGGGCTGGAGCGGATGGCGCTGTGTATGACCGGGGTGTCCAATAAACAATGAAGTAATGGGGGAAACGAGCATGTACGCCATCATTCGGGATGGACAAGGAGGATATTATACTTCGATGGTGTTCGGCTGCTACTGTCCGCTGTCATCAAACAACAGGCGTAAGCGTTATCTTGAGCGTATATACAACCAATTTTTTGTAGTGCTCAGCGAGGATAAAACAAGATTAGTAAAAAAAGAAGTCTTTTCCAAACAAAAACAGGGCCTTGATCCTCTTGTGCTGATCGTAGATGAAGAACACACAAGGTGGATTGTGGACCAAGAGGGATATGGCTGTCTTGACTTTTTAGCAGGAATAGATTTTGAATCGGGACAAGAGGAGTTTGAACTGGAGCCGGAAGTGTTAAAGCGGTGCATTGAGATGGATTCCGCCTATGCGTATCAGGAATATCAAGAAGTGAGGACGGAAGCGGAATTGAGGAATTTATCCTGTGCAGCCGGTGGCTTTCATGATGCCTTCCTGGAACGATGCCAGCAGGATGGCGACCGGATTTATGTGCTGTTTGGCGGTATTTGGGGCTGCAAGGTAGAACTGTGGTTTGAAGGTGAAGCCGCGTGTTCCATCGAAGCACGCGATCCCCAGACGCAGGACCCAAATTGGTTTTCGGCCGCACTGGTGAAGGAGAATGGCTTTTACTACTTAATTGATGACGAAGCTGCAGATGTAAAACAGCTTGACCGCAACAATTGTTGGTTCAAAGCAAGAAGACTTCGTTATCACGTAATTCCAAATCCCTGATGATCGGCAAAAAACAAATCGGAGAGCAGCGGTAAATGGGAGAGTGTATGATCTAAAAAGTGCTCTGGAGTACCAGGTGGAAGATGAAGTGATGGAGTGTGCCATCTGCCATAAAAAGAGTCCAGCACAAAAACTGTCAGGAAAGCGGGCGAAAGTGTCCGCTTTCCTTGGTGGATGTTTGATGACCCAGGCGGTATAATAGGGCCAAACGTTCACAGTCAGGAGGATACTGCCATGAGTTTGGGAAGCAGCTTGTACCATGCCCGGAAAAAGAGCGGACTTTCACAGGAAAATGTAGCGGAAAAGCTGGGGGTCAGCCGCCAGACCATTTCCAAATGGGAGACCAATGAGACCCTGCCCGACATCCGCCAGTCAAAGGGGCTGGCTATGCTCTATCACATGACGCTGGACGAGCTCATCGAGTATGATTTTGACGAACAGCAGGCCCAGCAGATGATCGAAAGCGTGAGCGACGAGGCCCAGGCCCGGATCGACTGGAACAAGGTGTGGAGCAAGAAATATCCGGTGCTGGCCACCTACCATAAAACCGTGCGGATGGGCGACTACGCCCCTGCTCTGCGGGAAATGCTCACCCAATTGCGGGTAGACTACGGCTATAACAATACCGATGCCCTGTTAGTGCTCAAGGACATCCTGGCACGGGTATGGAAGGGACAGCTGTGAGCCCTCTGAACCGTGGGGGCTATGCAGGTGTTTGTGCAAAGGCCTAGAAAGCGGGATCATAAAACATTCCCCCGATTCTGTGCTTTGACGATGTGTCAGCAGAGAATCGGGGGATTTTACTCCGTTGGCCGCCCGGCAGGCAGCCATTATTTTCTTAAAATTTGGTCCATAGCCTTTCCATTGGCCAGCTCGTCCACCAGCTTATCCAAATACCGTATATCCCGCATCAGAGGGTCCTCGATCTCTTCCACCCGGAGCCCGCAGATCGTCCCGGTAATGAGCGTGCGGTTGGGATTCATGGCGGGGGCACGGCGGAAAAAGTCACCGTAGCTGGTGTCGGACTGTTCCAGGCGGGCAATGTCCTCGGCAATGTATCCAGTGAGCCAGGTGGTCACCTGATCTACTTCTTCCCGTGTGCGGCCCTTTTTCTCGGCCTTCTGCACCAATAAGGGGTAGAGCTTGGCAAAAGGCATCTGTGTGACATCAGTACGGGGCATGAGAACACCTCCTTACAGAATAGCTCCATCATAGCATGAATGGCACCATCTGACAATGCAGGGGAGAGATTTCTTCCATGGAGGATAAAACCGGCCGCAGGGATCCCCTGCGGCCGGTTTGGTTATCGTTTGCAGCTTCCTCCACAGCAGCCCGAGCCAAATGCGCCGGACAACAGCCATCCGACAAGACCCATGTACAGCATGGAGCTTACGGGGCTGGAGGTAATGACGCAGGACCCGGTGGAACAGCCTACCAGCTTGTAGTAAATGAGACCCGCCAGTGCGCCGCCCAGGGTAAACAGGACTGGACGCAGCCATTTTTTCATGCGTTCCTTCATCATCGGTCCGCTCCTTTCTGTTGTTTGTCTTAGTATATCCAAATGTCTGGTTCGATTCTGTGATCAGATCACGCAAATGAGGTGAGGGGCCATACTCCGGCGGCGGGCACAATGGTTTATGGGTTTGTTCCGTTTTTGGCCTTGCAGATGAGCTGTGTCATGGTGCCCATGGGACAGTAAACGCACCAGCTGCGGGGCTTAAAAAGTACCATGGTCACAAGCCCCAGCAGGGTGGAGGTGAGCATGACGCTGTAGAACCCAAAGGCAAATTGGGCCACACCGGGATGGAACAAGGTTCCGTGGTAAGCCCAGTGCCAGGGAAGCTGAAAGGTCCACAGCAGAGTGACGGCCTGCTTCAGATCCTGAGCCCCGGCGAACACCAGGTATGTATTCCACAGCATCAAAAAGAACATGATGAAGAAAAAGATGAGAAAGCCATAGCGAAAGGCCTTGCTTTTCATCCAACGGGGGATGTCCTTCCTTCTGGACAGACCAAAGCGACCGCCCAGCAGGCCAAAGAGCTGTCCCCGGCCGCAGTAGCGGTTGCAGTACCCTTTCGTCCCACCGAATACGGAAATGAGCAGCGGAATAAAAAAGCACAGCAGCCCCAGCCAGGCAAACAGAATATTGAAAAAGCCTAAGAGAAGATACAGCAGCGATGCAATCCACAGGTAGTCGTACCAATGCTTTTTCATGCCTCTACCTCCCGGATCTCAATGACGCTGGCAGGGCATTCTTTGGCACAGCGGCCGCAGCCCACGCATGTTTCCGTATCGACCTGGGCCGTGATGCCCCGGACAATTTGGATGGCCTGCAGGGGACAGACCTTTACACAGCACCCACAGGCCACGCAGGCCGAGCGATCTACCACGGCCTTGCGCCGCTTCTTTTCCAATGTCATACAATGCCTCCCTGATGTTTGTGTTTGGATGATATCATAAACAGTATGAGCGGTACTGTGATAAAATCACACAGAGCAAAAAGATAAGGAACATGGCTTGTATTGCGGTACGCAGATCAATTCCGTTGTCACAGCCAAAGAGGAAATTTAAAACCAGCCGGGAATGGATCCAACGAGGGAGTGACCATCCCGATGCAGATGATGGCATTGCCGCTGCAACTGACCGGTTGGGCAGCCAGTTGGGAATAAAATGCAGTTAAAAAAATTCTTTCCCGTTTGAACGAAAAAGACAAGAGGCTAACCATCTAGGTTAGCCTCTTGTCTTGCCGGTTGGAGTTGGTCCGGCCTGTGAGGAGAAAATAGGGCGCATAATGAATTATGCTGGAAAGCGGGCGGGTTTGGATGGAACCTGTCCGCGCAACGAGCGAAAAGCGACTTCACGGTAAAAATCTTGATTCTGCTGGTTTGCCGTTTTCCTTTGGAAGTGAAAGTATTGTATCACAAAACCATAAAAAGATAAAATACATATGTTATTGCAAATATAATATATTTTTTGTATGATAGAATAAGGGGAGGAAAAAGATGGAACTTCGAACGCTGCGCTACTTTGTGACGGTGGCGCAGGAGCTGAATATTACCCATGCGGCACAAAAGCTGAATATCAGCCAGCCGCCACTGAGCTATCAGATCCAAAAGCTGGAAGAAGATTTGGGAACTACGCTGTTTCTTCGGGGAAAGAGAAAGCTGCAGCTCACGGACGACGGCGTTTTGCTTTTGCGGCGGGCCATGCAGATACTGGACCTGTCAGAAAAGACGCGGCAGGAGATTTTGGCCCGGAAAAATGAAGTGACCGGAACGCTCTATTTGGGCCTGGTGGAGGGAAGAGCGCCCTATTTAGTGGCCAGATGGATTGCGGAATTTCGGAAAAAGTATCCGCTGGTCCGGTATCATCTATGGAACGGAAGCAGTGACGATGTGCTTCTGCGGCTCAACCAGGGATTGGTGGATTTGGCCGTGATTGCCGCGCCCTATGATACAGAGCATCTCTCCGGATTTTCGGTGGGCGAGGAGCCATGGGTGGCCATCATCCCCAGTGATCACCCTCTGGCCAAGCTGCCGGGAGATCAGGTATCCCTGCAAGCCCTGGTAGGGCAGCCGCTGATCGTTCCGTCGCGTAAGTCCAGGATTCAAGCGATTATCCAGTGGTTTGGGGCCATTGATGCGGAACCTGATATTCTGTGTGAGATGTCCAACTATTTGGATGCGGTGGCTCTCTCAGAACAGGGGGTTGGAATCAGCATTTTTCCGCGGACCACTGAAACCAATAATCCGCTGGTCCGGTCCAAGGTCATTGTTCAGCCGGAGCTGCAGGTGGAGTATGTCCTTGTGTGGGATAAGCAGAGTCCGCCGCTGGGAACTGCGTCTACGTTTATGCAGGAGGTGGCGGCCCACTGTGGCCAGAGGTCAGAGAAGCAAGAGAAAAAATTGGACGGTTCCTTTTTATAAGCGCAGTACAAAAAGCATAGCCTTTGGGGAAAAGACAGAAAAGGAAGGGTTGGATATGTTAGCTTATACCTATGTGGGACATGAGAATTTTCAACTGATGGAGAAGCAAAAACCGGTGCTTTTGGATGACCGGGATGCCATTGTAAAGGTAACGCTGGCCAGTATTTGCACCAGTGACCTGCACATCAAACACGGCAGTGTGCCCCGTGCGGTGCCCGGTATCACAGTGGGGCACGAGATGGTAGGCGTTGTGGAGCAGATAGGTGCCAAGGTTACGACGGTAAAGCCCGGCGACCGGGTGGCGGTGAATGTAGAGACCTTCTGCGGCACATGTTTCTTCTGTGCCCACGGCTGGGTCAACAACTGCACCGATCCCAACGGCGGCTGGGCGCTGGGCTGCCGTATGGACGGAGGACAGGCCGAGTATGTCCGGGTGCCTTATGCTGACCAGGGGCTGGATAAGATTCCCGATTCGGTCAGCGATATGCAGGCCTTGTTGGTGGGGGATGTACTGGCAACGGGTTACTGGGCAGCACAGATTTCTGAGATTCACCGTGAGGACACCGTGCTGATCATCGGTGCCGGGCCCACGGGCCTTTGTACCCTGCAATGTGTGCGTCTCCATCAGCCCAAACGAATCCTCGTCTGTGACCGGGACGAGAGCCGGCAGGCCTTTGTCCGCGAGCATTATCCGGATGTGCTGACCACTGGGCCGGAAGGCGGAAAGGAGTTTGTGCTGGCCAACAGTGATCACGGCGGGGCAGATGTGGTGCTGGAGGTGGCAGGGAACGAGGAGAGCTTTCGTATGGCCTGGGACTGTGCCCGCCCCAACGCTATTGTCACGGTGGTTGCCCTTTACGACGGCCCACAGATCCTGCCTCTGCCTGAGATGTACGGAAAGAATTTGATTTTTAAAACAGGCGGTGTGGACGGCTGCCACGGCAAAGAAATTCTTCAGCTCATTGCACAGGGAAAGCTGGATACCACTGCTTTGATTACCCATACTTACCCGCTGAAACAGATTGCCCAGGCCTATGAATTGTTTGAACAAAAGCAGGATGGGGTGATCAAGGTAGCAGTTTCATTGACTTGAACTGGAATTGTGAGCAGGAAGCGCTGCCGGAACCGTGACAATATGCTGCAAATGGAACGGATTCGGGAAAAGACGCAGAGGATCATGCCCAGAGAGAACACGAAGTATTATGGCGTGTGTCGCCGGGGGGAGTTCAGCATAGAATGGTGGGAGCGCCAGCTCAATAACAAAAAAGGAGAATCACCTATTATGGGTATGCCTGTCATTACCGCCAGCGAGACCACCAGAGACCAAGCCATTACCGATCTTATTCAGTCGGTGGCTCTGGAGGAGACCGCCCTGTCCCACATCCTCAATGCGGAGGGGGAAAAGATCCAGAAAATGGTAGCCCTTCCTGATGTGACCCCGGAGGTGCTGCTTGCCACCAACAAGTCGGTGGAGTCCATGGTCAACGCGGTGTCCCGGCTGGAAATGATCCTGCACTCCAAACTGTCCAGCTTTGAGGGTTGCCTGTGCAAGTCCACTTCGGTCAAAGAATAAAGAAGGAATCAGTGGGGCTCCTCTGGGAGCCCTGCTTTTTTGTGTACCGTCCGGCCAGTGCAGCATAGGATGCATAGGGAGCGGACCCTACCCGTTCCTGCTCCTGGAAACGGAACTTTCAGGAGGGTGTAATTCCAATAGGAGGATTGAATATGGCAATCAATTTTGGCATTGCCAATGATTATAACGTATTTGTCTTTGGTAATTTGAGCCTGAGCAACACCGATGCAGAGGGCCGGGTTGCGGTGGGAGGCAATGCCACCCTCAGCAATTACGGCGTTGGTGCCGGCGTTGTCCCCCTGCCTCCCGCCAACACAGATGCATCCTTTGTGGTGGATGGAACGGTCAATGTGACCGGCGGCTCCAATGCAAGCGGCAATACGGTGGTCAATCCGGGCAGTACCATCCTCAGCTACACCATGGGAAATCCCAACGGGCAGCTGATTACGGGAACGCCCATCGACTTTCTTGCCGCCGAGCAATATTTGAAGTGTGCCTCTGCCTTCTGGGCCGGGCTGGCGCCCAACACAACAGGCCAGGTGGTCTTTGGACAGCTGAATCTGACCGGAACGGATGAGGCGCTCAACGTATTTTCCCTGGACAGCGGCAATCTCTATGGCAGCGGACTGTCTCTGGCCCAGCTAAACGGCATCAATATCATTGCGCCCCTGGGTTCTACCATCCTGATCAATGTGGCTGGGACAGCCATCCAGTATGGCAGCTACCAGATGTTCCGCAACGGTGTGACGGCCACCCGAGAAAATGCCCGCCGGATTTTGTGGAACTTCCCCCAGGCCTTGACCTGGTCCAACAGTACGACTGCCGTTTACGGTTCTGTGCTGGCTCCCTTTGCAGCTGCTAATACCACATTCAGCCAGATCAACGGCAACATCATCTTTGACAGCTATTCGGGAAACGCGGAGAGCCACAATGAGCTGTTCATTGGGGAACTGCCCGAAGCGACGGCCTGCCTCTTAACCACATCGAGTACGACCAGTACTACAACCAGCACCACGACCAGTACCACGAGCACGACTACCACAACCAGCACCACGACCAGCACCACGAGCACGACTACCACAACCAGCACCACAACCAGTACTACGAGTACCACCACCACGACTACGACAACGACGACCAGTACCACCACTACGACCAGCACAACCACTTCAAGTACCACGACCTCGACCACCACCACGCAAGTTCCGGTACCCCGGCAGCAGGCCATTACGGATCTGCTTACCTCTGTTGCCCTGGAGCAGGCTGCCCTGTCTCATATCCTCAACGCGGAGGGTGAGAAGATGCAGAGGATCCTCTCCTTTGAGCAGGTAACAGCCGAGACGGTTTTGCAGGCCAACCGGTCGGTGGAGTCCATGGTCAACACCATCTCTGGCCTTGAGATGATTTTGGCGGATAAAATTACGCTGTTCCAGGATTGCATCTGCGAAGAAAACCAGTAAACAAATGGATGGCGCAGCAGAGCTCTGCTGCGCCATCCACTTCATCAGGAAAGGGAGGCGCTAGCTATGAAGGTCGCCATTTTAACCATGTTTTCCGGCCTGTCTACCACCTATTCTCTGGTCAATGTAGTGGCGGATCAGATCAAAATGCTGCTGGAAGCCCAGGTAGAGGTAAAAATCCTGGTGTGTGAGACCTGCCCGGATGAGGAGCGCTGGGGCATTTTTCGGGACCCCAGGCTGGAGTGGGTAAAGATCACCAACACCTGCGGCGGTGTCCCCATCGTCTGGCACGACTATTCCTCGCCTACAGGCACGGTTCATGAGGGATTTTATCAGGAAGCGGAAACCATCGCACGGGATTATGTCCGGAATCTCCAGGATGTGGATGTGTGTATCCTGCACGATATCCTCTACCAGGGGTGGCACCTGGTGCATAATGTGGCAATTCGCCGGGCTCAAACGTCCTTGCCCAATGTGAGATTCCTGGCTTTTACCCATTCATTGCCTGTAAACCGGCCGCAAAAGATGGAGGAGCCTTTTTCTGCCCGTTTCACCCCCATGCCCAATACCTGTTTTGTCTATCCCAGCCGTTCCGGGATAGAAGCTCTGGCCCGGCAATATGATGTGCCACAGGGAAACTGTGCAGTGGTGTACAACAGTCTGCCTCTTTTGGAAGTGCTTAGTGAAGACGTTCAGCGGGTGGCGGGCAGCATAGATCTGCTCCATGGGGAGATCCTGGCCGTCTGCCCCGGACGGCTTACTCCGGGAAAACGATTTGAAAAGGCGGCGGCATTGGCAGGGGCAATCCAGCGCAAAACAGAACAGCGTACCCAAATGGTGTTTTGCGATTTTCCCTGTGCAGATATTCCCAGCAGAGTTTACAAAGAGATGATCCAAATGGAGGGAAGAAAATTTGGCCTGGAGGAGGGAGATATGGTCTTTACCTCTGACCTGGGATATGAGCAGGGGTTTCCCCGCAAGGGGGTGTTGGAGTTGTTTGGCTTGTCCAACCTCTTTATCTGCCCCTCTTACTCCGAGTCTTTTGGCCTGACGGTGCTGGAGGCGGCCAGCCGCGGAAACTTCCTGGTGCTCAACGAGGCAGTGCCCGCGCTGAAGGAGCTGGGAGAGAGTCTGGGAGCCTACTTCATGCGGTGGGACGGGCGCAACTTTGGTTATGATACCCATGAGCGATATGTGCCCTCGGAGCAGGCCTATTATGAGGAGCACGGCGGAATCATTGTGAACCTTATGCGGGAGGACCGCAGTCTGCGGGCTAAGACGCGGGCCCGTACCCAGTACAACGGGGCCTGGATTTGCCGCAACCAACTCATGCCTCTGCTGAGGGGGAACTGATGCGCGGAGGAAACCGGAGTCTTGTAAAGACTCCGGCTTTTTCTTGGGTGGTGCTATAAATAAGATGAATCCCAGCGCATAAGATCTAGTTATTTGTAATTTCATGCACGAAGTGCTACAATCAATGTTAATTCATTCCCATAAAGATCATATGAAACACCGGTAAGGAGGTATTGTGATGAGCAAAAAGGTTTTGGTACTTTCCACCAGCCCCCGAAAGGGTGGAAACTCAGATGTGCTGGCGGATGAATTTGTCCGGGGTGCACGGGAAGCGGGACATGAGGTGGAAAAAATTGCGCTTTATGATCAGAACATCGGGTTTTGCAGAGGGTGTTTGAGCTGCCTGGAAACCCAGCGCTGTGTCATTGGCGACGATGCCAATGTCATTGCCGAGCACATGCGCACGGCTGATGTCATCGTCTTTGCCACGCCCATCTATTACTATGGAATGTGCGGACAGATGAAGACATTGCTGGACCGGGCAAATCCGCTCTATTCTGCTGATTACCAGTTTCGGGACATCTACCTGCTGGCCGCTGCGGCTGAGCAGGAGGAGCACACGGTGGACGGGGCAGTTACGGGGCTGCAGGGCTGGATTGACTGCTTTGAAAAGGCCCGCTTTGCGGGGAAGGTCTTTGCTGGCGGCGTGACCGGTGTGGGAGAGATCCGGGGGCATCGGGCACTGAACGAGGCTTATGAGATGGGAAAAAATATAGACAGAAGTAAGTGAGGTGCTTATCAATGGCGGTAAAACAGACGGCGGGCAGAGATGCTTTGGGGAAATTTGCGCCTCAATTTGCCCAGCTCAATGATGATGTGCTGTTTGGCCAGGTGTGGAGTCGGGAGGATAAGCTCTCCCTGCGGGACCGTTCTCTGGTCACGGTGGTGGCTCTGATGGCCCAGGGGCTGGTGGACAGCTCCTTTCAGTACCATCTGGAAACTGCGAGAAAAAATGGCATCACACGGGAAGAGATTGCCGAGGTTCTGACCCATGCCGCTTTCTATGCGGGCTGGCCAAAGGCCTGGGCTGCCTTTCGCATGGCCAAGGAGGTCTGGGCGGAGGAGCAGTCTGAGGGCAGCGGTAAGTAGCAGCACCGGAATCTTGTCAAAAGAAACGTGTATGCGCGGCGCTTTCTGAAATTTGGAAAGCGCCGCGCATATGTTACAATTGGCCGTGCAAAGCCCCTTACTTCTTCTGGAAATGGTTCATGAAAAAGTCGGTAAAGGCGGCCAGCTCCTCCTCCTGGGAGACGTAGACATAGAGCGTTTCATCCTCCAGCCAGTCGTAAGCGTTGATGGCAAGGTAGCCGCTCTTGTCCGGGTAGATGACAAAGGCATCGGTGGGATACTTGTTGCGGTAGGCCTTTAAAATGTCAGAACGGCGGTAATAGGTGGGGTCTCCTCGGCCGGAGAGGTCGGGCACGGTGGGGACCACCACGATGGTCTCTGCGGCCTCGTTCCAACCTACGATCAGGTTGCCGATTTTGGTCTTGCTGCCGTGGACAAAGCCGTAATTGAAACGGGAGACATCCTCGGTGTAGCCGAAAATCAGCCGATAGCTGTCCCCGTTCTCCACCGCATCGTTGAATAGGCTCCGCATTTTTTTGGCGTTGGCGTTGCTCTTTTCCATGTCTACTTCGGGTCCCTTAAAAAGCTTGCTGAAAAATCCCATGGTTTGGTTCCTCCTATGTTCTATAAAAGTTTTATTTGGAAACCGGGACGGAACGTGGCCCGGTTACCTACAATAAAGACGAAATATGAAAATCATCTTTATTATTCAGAAGAAAAACCGCCTGAACCAGGCGAAGTTTGGATTCAGGCGGGCAGAGGTGTATCTCTGAGCTGCTCCAGATAATCGGCGATGGCACGGATCTGAAATTCGACGGTCTCTTCGCGGGCATCGGGAACAAAAAAGGGGAGGGTATCGGGAATGGCCCGGCGAACGACGATCGCTGTCAGGCTGATATTGGTGAATAGCTGGATGCGTGCGCGGCTGGGTTGTATACCGAAGCAGAGCAGAAGCTGGCTGAACAGCTGCTCCTGCTTTTGACGAAACAACTGATAGCTCGCAGGTGACAGGCGGTGAAAAAGAAGCTGCTGTTCCTGGATCGTCATCACCGCGATTCCGCTCTCTTCTCCATAGCAGCAGGAGCGGAAGAACTGGACGACCCCCTCTTTCCAGGTGAGGGCGGGATCAGACATAAGGGACTGGGCATAGGCCAGGATTTTGGGCTGCTGGAGATAGAAGGTCTCTACGATCAAATCCTCTTTGGAGGGAAAGAAAGTATAGAAAAACGTGCGGGAGATGCCCACAGCCTGGTAGATCTGTTCCACGGTTGTGTGCTGGATCCCCTGCTTTGCCATGAGCTCCAGAGCTTTGACCACCAGTGCTTGCCGGATTTGCAGGCGGTCCTCTTCGGAATAAGCTACCTTAGGCATGAGCTCCCTCCAATAAAAGCAAAATCACAAAGTTGTATTTATTTTACCACGTGCTGCCTTGCGGCACAAGATGAAAATTATGATTTATATAGTGGAAACCGTTTCTTAAATTTATTGATTATCAATAAAAAATAATTGTAATTCAATAAAATAGGTGGTAATATGAGGTTGTGAGATGGAACGTGCAGTTTTAGGCAGAATGCGGGGGGAGATTATGGAAGCGGAATTGAGGGAAAAACAATGTAGACGGGCGGCGCTGTTGGGGTTTCTCTGGAGCGGGAGCGGCTTTGCCGCAGCCATGTATCCAGTCAATTATGGCCTGAAGGATCCGGGAGGTGTTATGGGGTGGGCAGCTTATGGGGTGATGGTAATCTACATGGGTGCACTACTTTATTTTGACACCCTCCTTTTCCAAGTGCATAATCTGGGTGCCAATCGTTTGATGTTACGCTATTGGGGCCTTTCGACCCTGGGACTTACCTTGTGGCTGCTGGGTGGCCGATCTGTGTGGAATGCAGAACAGGGGGGTGTGCTGGTTATGCTTTTGCTGTTATGTGCATTTACCCCCTTTTCGGCTG
Organism: Lawsonibacter sp. LCP25S3_E2; assembly: GCF_052117285.1. NCBI lineage: Bacteria > Bacillati > Bacillota > Clostridia > Eubacteriales > Oscillospiraceae > Lawsonibacter > Lawsonibacter sp. LCP25S3_E2. The sequence goes on along the minus strand of NZ_JBQKJL010000003.1, from coordinate 33,369 downwards.
TACTCCCCCTTGGCCGCGCTTGCGTTTCGGATGGAGGATGGAGTACAATGATAATGACCAACACAATGATCGCCCTTCTCCTTTCTCTGTCGCAGTTATTGTTGTTTTATCTACTTCAAAAGAGAGAGGATAAGGTGGTCTGAAATGGGAGGGACCTTTTATGCAGACATCCAACGACCTGAAAAACCTGCTGGAGCGCATTGACCGCAGAAGCTATCCCGCCTATAAGGATACCAGGGGAGCGTACCGCTTCGGCGATTATGTGCTGTCCATCGACCATGTCCAGGGTGACCCCTTTGCCGCTCCCTCCAGGGTGAGTGTGCGGGTGGAGGGAAAGCGTGCAGGGTTTCCGCCGGAGCTATACCGGACGGATTGCCGGCGTGTGGCCGTTCAGGATGCCCTGACCCGCCGCTTTGGCCGTTTGGCAGCCGGGGCATCCTTCCAGGCCAAAGGTTCTGGACACAGCGGTTTGATTTCGCTGAGCCGATGTGGTCAGGAGGTGCTGGAGCGTACCGCTTGTACCCTGAATCCAAATAGCGGAGAGGTACTGCTGCGCCTGGAAGTGGGATTTCCCGCCAATGGCCGGACGATCAACGCGCGGGAGCTGGAGAAGATCCTCTTCGTGCTGCTGCCCCGGTGTGTGAGCGAAGCCCTGTTGTATCAGAACTGGGACCCGCGGGAGCTGAACGCGGCGGCCGATCTGGCTGAGGACCAGGACTATATCCGCAAAACCCTGCCCCAGATGGGCCTATGTGCCTTTGTGGCGGATGGGAGTATCCTCCCCCGTGCCTCTGGGGTGTCTCAACTGCCCATGAAGGGGGCAGTGCCCTTCCATTCCCCCGAAGCGCTGTCGGTGGAGCTGGAGCTGCCCCACCGGGGGAAAGTTACCGGTATGGGGGTCAGAACAGGAGTCACCCTCATCGTGGGCGGCGGCTATCATGGCAAATCCACTTTGCTCAAGGCCCTGGAACTGGGCGTTTATAACCACATCGCCGGAGATGGAAGGGAGTATGTGATCACGGACCCCTCTGCGGTAAAGGTTCGGGCTGAGGATGGGCGGAGCATTGGCAGAGCAGACATCTCCATGTTTATTCGAAACCTGCCAAATGGGAAGGATACCACTCGTTTTACCACCGAGGATGCCAGCGGCAGCACCTCCCAGGCGGCCAATGTGGTGGAGGCCATAGAGGCAGGGACGTCCCTTCTGCTCATGGACGAGGACACCAGTGCGACCAACTTTATGGTCCGGGACGCGCTGATGCAGCGGGTGATCCACCGGGACATGGAGCCCATCACCCCCTTTTTGGACCGGGTGCGGTGGTTGTACGAGCACCAGGGTATTTCGACTATCTTAGTAGCGGGAAGCTCAGGGGCCTACTTCCACATGGCAGATACGATTATCCAGATGGACCGCTATGTGCCCCAGGACATTACGGTCCCGGCGAAACGAGAAGCTGCCCTCTTTCCTTTGACTGGAGAACTCCCGGAACCGGCAAGGGAACCAGCCTTTGATCGCCGGCCGAAGGCCTCACAGGAGTTGAGAGACGGCCGGACAAAGGTAAAATCTCTGGGCCGGGACGGGGTGTCCCTGAACCGGGAGAACATTGATTTAAGGTATGTAGAGCAGCTGCGGGATGGGGAGCAGTCCGCTGCCCTGGGCTACTGCCTGCGCTACGCCCACCGGTACCTGCTGGATGGAGAAAAGACGCTTCGCCAGGTGGTGAAGGAGCTGGAACAGGTCATGGACCGGGGTGGTGTAGCAGCCCTGTGGGAGGAGGGGGGAGGCGTCCCCTTCCTGGCCAGACCCAGGACCCAGGAGATTTTTGCCTGCTTTAACCGGGACCGGACTTTGAAGCTGGCTCCATAATGATGGTTGATGTTCCAAAGATGCAGATATGCCCGGCAGTGGGGTCCACTGTCGGGCATATTTTTTTGCCCATAGATTCATGGGCAAAAAAACTAAAAGAAATGGAATTCACAGGTTGCATTTGTTCATAATTGTGATACACTTAACATATGTAACAGAAAGGGGGCGGCGCCCATGTATACCAGCGGGGAAAAGGAGCGGCGGCTGGCCCATGTGGCCAAACGGTATTACCTGGAGGAGCAGAAGCAGAGCGACATTGCCCGAGAGATGGGAGTGTCCCGCCCTCTGATCAGCCGCATGCTCAGCGAGGCACGGGAGCTGGGGATTGTAGAAATTCTGATTCACGAGCCGGGCGAAAAGGACAAGCAGGTGCTGGACCGGCTGTGCCGGGCGTATGGGCTGCGGGGTGGCTCCCTTGCTCCTGATGGGGAAGATGACAGCCAGACCAACCAGAGCCTGTCACGAGGTGCGGTGGAATTGCTGGAGGAGCTGGGAGCACGGCGCGTGGGCATCGGCTGGGGCCACCTGATCGGCCAACTGGTGACCTGGCTGGAGGAGAATCCCCAGCCGGGCAGCACCGTCAGTGACCTGTGCCCTTTGGTGGGCAACGCCAGTATCCCGGCCCGAAACTACCAATCCAATGAAAATGTCCGCCTGATGGCGGAGCGATTGGGGGCAGTCCCGCATTTTCTCTATCTGCCTGCATTGCCGGAGAGTTTGGAGGAGAAGCAGCTGCTGTGTTCTACCGAGGTTTACCGCCAGATCCAGCTTCAGTGGGACCGGATGGACACGGCCCTGGTGAACATCGGAAACTATCCCTCCAGTCCTGATTTTGCCTCCCTGGTGCGCTATGGAAGCTTGCTGCAGCAGGAGCATACCTGTGGGCGGCTGCTGGTCTACTACTTCAATGAAGAGGGAAAGGTCATCCAGTCGGACCAGGATTTTGCCATCCAGATTCCCCTGGAGCAGCTGCGGCGCTGTCCCAATATTATCGGTGTCTGTTCGGCGAATACCAGCCTCAGGGCTTTGCGGGGGGCAGTGCGTTCTGGGATGTTCAGTCACATCGTGGCGCGGGCGGAACTGGTGCGGGAGCTGCTGTCAGAAAAGTAACATATGTAACATATATGGGACTGCTGCAGAAAAAAGACGAAAAAATATTTGTATATTTCCACTAAAATTAAGGCGGTTTTCTGTGAGAAGCAGGGAAAATACACTGTGTTATTGACATTTGTTATAGCTGGGAATACAATCACCTTACAGAAGTAACAAGCTGGGGCTGATTGCAATGCAGTGTCCCACTTGACCGAAAGGATGGCCGTAATATGAATAAGGAAGCGTTTTCCCTCCGGCTGAAGCACGCCTGTGACAAGGTCATTGCCGCGGAGGATATGCTCACAGACATTGACTCCAAATTTGGCGATGCCGACCACGGCCTGACCATGGCTAAAATCGCAGGAGCCATTGCCCAGGCGGTGGAGGAAGCGGAGGGAGGTATCCAGTCCATGCTGGACGATGCCGCCATGGCTGTGATGGTGCTTAACGGCGGCAGCGCCGTTCCCCTGTGGAACACCTGGCTGGATGGGCTGCAGGAGGCGGCCCCCGAGGGGGATGAGGTGAGCACCCAGCAGCTCCAGACCATGTTCGCCCACGCCCTGGAGGCCCTCAGCGATATCTCTGGGGCCAAAGTGGGGGATAAGACCATGATGGACGCTCTGATTCCGGCCAGCGAGGCCATCGCCGCCTATTCCGGGGATGAGGCGGGGCTCTTTGCCGCCGCGGCCCAGGCGGCCCAGGAGGGGGCGGAGGCCAGCAAGAATTTTGTCTCGAAATTTGGCCGGGCCAAGAGCTACGGTGAAAAGACCATCGGTACTCCCGATGCGGGTGCTGTGTCCATGGCCTGCTTCTTCCAGGGACTGGCCGAGGGCTGAAGAAACGATTATTTAATTTTAATAAGGAGGCACTCCATATGAAGATGAAGAAGTTTATCAACGCCCCCGAGACCATCACCGACGAGGAGCTTGTCGGCCTGGGGCTGGCCTATCCCGACATTGTGGAGGTGGACGGCCACCTGGTCATCAGCAAGGACCTGGCCGATGCGGACCGGGTGACCATCGTCACCTATGGCGGCTCCGGCCACGAGCCTGCCCAGGCCGGTTTTGTGGGCAAGGGCATGCTGGACGTCCAGGCCGTGGGCGACATCTTTGCCGCTCCCAATGCCAAGCTGGTGTTTGACGCCATGAAGCTGGCCGACAAGGGCCACGGCGTGCTGCTGCTCACCCTGAACTACGCAGGAGACCAGCTGGCCGGCAAGCAGGCCATCAAGCTGGCTCAGAAGGCGGGGCTCAACTTCCGCCAGGTGGTCACCGGAGAGGAGATCCAGTTTGACCCCAATGGCGAGGACAACAAGCGCGGCCTGGCCGGTGCGGTGGCCCTCTACCATGTGGCCGCTGCCGCAGCCCGTGAGGGCAAGAGCCTGGACGAGGTGGCCGAGATTGCCCAGCGCTACGCGGACAACATGGCCTCCATCACCGTAAAGTCCACCGACGCCACCCACCCCCAGAACGGCATGTCCTTCGGTGACCTGGGCGAGACCGATCTGATGGAGATCGGCGCCGGCCAGCACGGCGAGGGCGGCGGCGTCCGGGTGCCCATGATGTCCGCCAAGGACACCGTGAACACCGTGGCCGAGGCCCTGAGCAAGAAGCTGGAGCTGAAGGCTGGGGACAATGTTTTTGTCATGATCAACGGCTGCGGTGCTACCACCATGATGGAGATGCTCATTCTCTTCAAGGATACTGTGGAGTTCCTGAAGGACAAGGGCGTCAACGTGGTGGCCAGCATGGTGGGTGAGATCCTCACCGTTCAGGAGGCTGCCGGCTTCCAGATGAACATCGCCAAGTGGGACGATGAGATCCTCCGCCTGTGGAACACCCCCTGCCACACCCCCGCCTACAGCAAGGAGTAAGCCATGGCAGATAATATTGGAAACAAGGCCGCCCACGACTACCACCTGGACATTCCCCAGGCCCAGGAGGGCTTTTACGTCAAGGGCGCGGGCCACTGTGACTGGGGCCTTCAGAACCGGCTGGGCCGGATGTTTGACCCCAAGTCGGGCAACACCGTCATGCTGGCCTTTGACCACGGGTACATTATGGGCCCCACCGCCGGGCTGGAGCGCATCGACCTGGTGATCCCGCCCCTCATCCCCTATGTGAACGTGCTCATGGGGACCAAGGGCATCATCCGCTCCTGCATCTCCCCCGCCGACCGGGTGGCCAAGTGCGTCCGGGTGACCTATGACTCCACCGTCCTCTTTGACGACATGTCAAACGGCGGCGGCATCGCCTGCGATATGGAAAACGCCATCCGCATGAATGCCGACTGTGTGGCCGTGCAGACCTTCATCGGCTCGGCGGGAGAATCCCGCTCCCTGGAGCTTCTGTGCCGCACCGCTGACGCGGGTGCCCGCTACGGCATCCCCACCCTGGGCGTGGTGGCCGTGGGCAAGGAGATGGAGCGCACGGAGAAGTTCTTCCTGCTGGCCACCCGAGTGCTGGCAGAGAACGGGGCCAACGTGGTGAAGAGCTACTACTGCGAGGGCTTTGAACGGGTGGCTGCCGCCTGTCCGGTGCCCATCGTCATCGCCGGAGGAAAGAAACTCCCGGAGCTGGAAGCCCTGGATATGGCCTACCGGGCCATTCAGGAGGGTGCCCACGGCGTGGATATGGGCCGGAACATCTTCCAGTCCGACTGCCCCGCCGGTATGGCCCAGGCCATCGGCAAGGTGGTCCATGAGGGGTATACCCCCAAGCAGGCCTTTGAGGTCTACGAGAGTGTCAAAAACAGCTAATGAAAAAATAGGAGGAAACGTTATGTCCGCTGAGTATATGCACATTGGTATTCCCATCACCAACCGCAAGCCCAACATGACCTACAACGAAGGGGGCAAGTTCTGGGTCAGCAAGGTAGACGACTATGATTTCAAGATCGAGTACCTGAAGTTTGAGGAGGGCACTCCCTTCCCCGAGGAGATCCACCGCCATCCCCATGTGGCCTATAAGGTGGACGACCTGGACCACTACATTGCCGACGCGGACAGCGTCATCTGCGGCCCCATGTCCATGGGGGACAGCGCCAAGCTGGCCTTTGTGTGGAAGGACGGAGCCATCATCGAGCTCTATCAGGAGCTGTAACGGAACATAAAAAACGCCGCCGGACCGATTCGAAGTCCGGCGGCGTTTTTTATTTGAGTGATCAGGAATCAATAAAGCTGCGGATGCGCAGGCGCACCCCCAGATCGGCAGCAATCTGCTTGCAGTGCTCGATCTCCTCCGGGGTCTTGTCCTTATCCACAATGGTCATGACCACATGGGGGACATAGTGTTTGGCCTCACCGGCAAAGTCCAGCATGGCCTGATAGGCCTCCTCCCCCTGAATGGGATGGCACAGAGCGGTGTAGTCGGCGGCGTTGTCGGAGTTGAGGGAGATGGACAGGGTGTCGATGCGTCCCTTCAGCTCCGGGCACACATCACGGCCGTTAATGAGATTGGCGTGGCCGTTGGTGTTGATGCGCACGGGGGGCAGCTTCGCGCCAAAGCGCTCTTTCAGCTCATCCACCAGCCACAGCAGGTCATCCAGCCGGTAGGTGGGTTCCCCGTAGCCGCAGAAGACGATCTCCCGGTAAGAGGGAATGTCCCGGCCCAGGAAGCTGTCCAGCGCCTCCTGCCGGGTGGGTTCCCGCTCCAGCCACAGGGAATCCTCCGTATAGATAGAGCCCTGGGCCTTTCCGTGGCGCAGACAGAACTCACAATTGCAGTTGCATTTGTTGGTGAGGTTCACATACAGCGCGCCCTCATATTCATAGGTGATGGTCATAGCCTTCACGCCTCCTTAAATATTAAAAAACCGTTTGCCGTTTTCCAATGTGATCCGGGCGACCTCTTCCGGCTCCATGCCTTTTACCTGGGCGATCTTCTCTGCCACCAGGTGGACCTTCCCGGAATCGTTTCGCTTGCCCCGGAAGGGCTCGGGGGTGAGGTAGGGGGAATCAGTCTCAATCATAATGCGGTCCATAGGCAGCCATTCAATGACCTCCAGGGATTTCCGGGCATTTTTATAGGTGACCACTCCGGTGAAGGAGAGCATCCACCCAAGTTTGACCAGTACCTTTGCATCCTCCAGGCTGCCGGAGTAGCAGTGGTACACGCCCCGGACATCGGGGTACTCCCGGACGATGGATAAGCAGTCCTGGTGGGCTTCCCGGTCGTGGATGATGACGGGCAGGTCCAGTTCCCGTGCCAGCTCCATCTGCTTGCGGAAGACCTGCTGCTGAAACTCCCTGGGGGGATTTTCCTTCCAGTAGTAGTCCAGGCCAATTTCGCCGATGGCCTTTACCTTTTCATGGGCGGCCAGGGTCCGCAGCTCCTCCAGCCAGCTGTCCTCCCAGTCTCCGCAGTCGGAGGGATGGACCCCCACAGCGGCGTAGACAAAGGGGAACTGCTCCGAGAGGGCCACAGCGGTGCGGGAGCTCTCCAACTCGCAGCCGGGGTTTAAAATAAGCGCCACATCCTGCTCGGGCATGGAGGCAAGTATCTCCAGCCGGTCGGCGTTGAAGGCGCCGGAGTCGTAATGGGCGTGGGTATCGAATACTCTCATGGATGTTCCTCCTGGGGATGTATCTCCTTTTTGTGGGCAGAGTTTATCATACCTCCAATTGTGGGGAAATGCAAGAGGTGGGGAGCATAGCTGCCAATTTTAGAGCGAAAAGGGGTGAAAACAGGCAACTTTTGTCGATTTCCCACCACCTGATCAAATATTGGCGGGCCAGAAATTCCCTGTTTGTTGAAATTTTACATTGACTTTTCCCCATGGAGCAGGTACAATACGCTCAAATATTTTAATTAAATAATTTTAACTAAAATATTTTAACTGAAAACAAACCAATTATTGAGAGGAGAACTTCCCATGTTTGAGAAAGTACGCGAGATCATTGTTGATACCCTGAGCTGTGAGATGGACGAGGTTACCATGGAGGCCGACCTGACCGAGGACCTGGGCGCCGACTCCCTGGACGCCGTGGAGCTGAACATCGCTCTGGAGGAGCAGCTGGGCCTGTCCATCGCTGACGAGGACCGCCCCAACCTGAAGACCGTGGGCGACATCGTGCGCTACCTGGAGGCCAAGGAGGCCTAATCAATCTAACCGCAAGAGGAGTAATACCATGGAACTGGAATCCATTTACGCGCTGATGGAGCGCTTTGAGCGCTCCTCCATCACTGGGCTGGAGCTGGAGCAGAACGGCACCCGGCTGAAGCTGGAAAAGGCTGTGGCCGTGGCCGCCGCCCCTGTGGTTGCTGCCGCCCCTGCTGCTGTGGCTGCTGCCCCTGTTGCTGCCGCCCCTGCTGTGCAGGAGGAGGGCGAGTACATCAAGGCCCCTCTGGTGGGCACCTTCTACACTGCCGCGGGTCCTGACGCCGCCCCCTTCGTTCAGGCGGGGGACAAGGTCCAGAAGGGCCAGACGGTGTGCATCCTGGAGGCCATGAAGGCCATGAGCGAGATTCCCGCTCCCATGGACTGCGTCATCGAGGAAGTGCTGCTGGACAACGGCAGCCTGGCCGCCTTTGACGCCCCTCTGTTCCGGGTCCGGAGGCTGTGAGATGTTTCAGCGTGTTTTGATCGCCAACCGCGGCGAAATCGCGGTACGCATCGCGCGGGCCTGCCGTGAGCTGGGCGTGGAGACGGTGTCGGTCTATTCTCAGGCCGACGCCGATGCCCTCCACGTTCAGCTGGCCACCCGTGCGGTTTGCATTGGCCCCGCCAAGGCGGCCGACAGTTATTTAAATGTGAACGCTCTGCTGACCGTGGCTAAGGAGACCGGCTGTGATGCCGTTCACCCAGGCTACGGTTTTCTCTCAGAGAGCGCGGAATTTTCCGATCAGTGTGCCCAGCTGGGTCTGCGGTTCATCGGTCCTTCCGGAGACGTGATCCGGATGATGGGCAACAAGTCCGCCGCACGGGACCTGATGAAGAAGCATCATGTCCCGGTAGTTCCCGGTTCGGATGGGGCGGTGGAGACCGCCGAAGAGGCCGGGAAGATCGCCGCGGAGATCGGCTACCCCGTGCTGGTGAAGGCCAGCGCCGGAGGCGGCGGCCGCGGCATGCGCCGGGTAGACCGTCCTGAGGATATGGAGAGCAAATTCCAGCAGGCTCGGGCGGAGGCCCTGGCTTGTTTTGGAGATGGGCAGCTCTATGTGGAAAAGCTCATTCTCAACCCTAAGCACATTGAGTTTCAGATCCTGGCCGACCGCCAGGGCAACGTGATCCATCTGGGGGAGCGGGACTGCTCCATTCAGCGGAAAAACCAGAAGCTGGTGGAGGAATCTCCCTCCAAGGCCCTTACTCCCGAACTGCGGGAGGCCATGGGCCAGGCTGCGGTGGCTGCCGCCAAAGCCGCCGGCTATGAGAACGCCGGCACCATTGAGTTTGTCCTGGATCAGGAGGGACATTTCTATTTTATTGAGATGAACACCCGAATTCAGGTGGAGCACCCGGTCACCGAGATGGTTACCGGCCTGGACCTGGTGCGGGAGCAGCTGCGTATCGCCGCGGGTCTTCCTCTGTCGGTGCGGCAGGAGGACGTGGTCCTTCGGGGCCACGCCCTGGAGTGCCGCATCAACGCGGAGGATGCGGCCCAGGATTTCCGGCCCTGCCCCGGTACCACAAAGTTTCTGCATTTCCCCGGAGGCCCTGGAGTGCGGGTGGATTCTCTGCTCTATAACGGCTATGAGGTTTCCCCCTTCTACGACTCTCTGGTAGCCAAGGTCATTGTCCACGCGCCCACCCGGCTGGAGGCCATTCGCCGTATGCGCCGGGTGCTGGAGGAGATGATCATTGAGGGGTATCCCACCACCGCCGATTTCTGCCACCTCATTCTGCACCACCCCGACTTTGTCAAGGGGCGGTACGACACCGGCTTTTTGGCCCAGCACCAGGATGAGCTGCTCCGTTGGAATAAGGAGGACTAAATGCAACCACTGTTTCGTTCCCGCCGGGACCGGCTGGACCGGCTGCGCCGTCAGCGGGAGGATGCCGTCAAGGCGGCCGCCCAGCGCTCCGACCTGACCACCGGCGGTTCCCGGACCTGTCCGGACTGCGGGGGTGAGTGCCAGAACCAGGAACTGGTGAAGACGGAGTACGTCTGTCCCCACTGCGGCTATCACCTGCCCATTGGGGCCTATCTCCGGCTGTCCCTGCTGCTGGACCCCTTTACCTTTCAGGAGCTTTGGCCCGAGCTCACTGCTCCCAATGCGCTGGATTTTCCTGGCTATGAACAAAAGCTCGCCGCCCAACGGGAGAAGACCGCCCTCAGCGACGCGGCGGTGGTGGCCACCGGAAAGCTGGACGGCCGCCAGGCGGTATTCGCTGTGCTGGACAGCCGCTTCTTTATGGGCAGCATGGGGGTGGCCGTGGGGGAGAAGATCACCCGTGGTGTGGAGTACGCCCAGAAGCATAAACTGCCCCTCATCATCTTTTCCGCCAGCGGCGGAGCCCGGATGCAGGAGGGCATCCTGTCCCTTATGCAGATGGCCAAGACCAGCGCTGCCATTGAGCGATTTTCTGAGGCTGGTGGGCTCTATATCTCCGTGTTTACCCACCCCACCACCGGCGGTGTCACCGCCAGCTTTGCCTCTCTGGGAGACATCACCCTGGCCGAGCCCGGAGCCCTCATCGGCTTTGCCGGTCCACGGGTTATTCAGCAGACCATTGGCCAGGAGCTGCCCGAAGGCTTTCAGAGGGCGGAATACCTGGAGGAGCACGGCTTTGTGGACCAGATCGTCCCCCGCAGCCAGATGCGCCAGGTACTTTCCCAACTTCTATTTCTTCACAGGAAGGGGGTCATGCACCGATGAGCAATCTCACTGCCGCTCAGCGGGTAAAGCTGGCCCGGTATCCGGGCCGTCCGGGTACCATGGACTTTGTCCATCACCTGTTTACCGATATTTTTGTTTGTCAGGGTGACCGCCTGGGCCGGGAGGACCCCAGCATTTTCGGGGCCATTGCCCGGTTCCATGGAAAGCCCGTTACCGTCATCGGCCACCGAAAGGGCCGTAATTTTGAGGAAAATATGAAGTGCAACTTCGGTATGCCCTCCCCCGAGGGTTACCGCAAGGAGCAGCGCCTGCTGCGGCAGGCGGAAAAATTCGGCCGTCCGGTCATCACCTTTGTGGACACGCCGGGGGCCTACCCCGGTCTGGAGGCCGAGGCAGGGGGACAGGGAGAGGCCATTGCCTCCTCGCTGGCCCTCATGAGCTCTCTCACCGTGCCTGTGGTTACCGTGGTCATCGGCGAGGGAGGCAGCGGCGGGGCGCTGGCCCTGGCTGTGGGCAACCGGATCATCATGCTGGAGAACGCCATCTACTCGGTGCTCTCCCCCGAGGGGTTTGCCTCTATTTTGTGGAAGGATGCCGCACGGGCAGACGAGGCCGCATCCATTATGAAGCTCACCGCCGCAGACCTTCTGCGTCTGGGCGTGGTGGATCAGGTGATTCCTGAACCCGAGGGGGGCGCCCATGTGGACCCCAGGCCGGTTTTTGAGGCGGTAGACAAAGCCATTGCCCGCAGCCTCACCCAGCTGGGCCGGGAAAAGGACCTGGCCGCCCACCGCTATCAAAAGTTCCGCGCCATGGGCGCGGTCCGGGAGGAGAAAGAGACATGAACGGACTGCACATCCTTGGCACCGGCCGGGCGGTTCCGGAGCAGATCGTGACCAACGACGACCTGGCCCGCCGGGTGGACACCAACGATGAGTGGATTGTGACCCGCACCGGAATCCGGGAGCGGCGTTTTGCCCGAGAGGGGGAGACCCTCACCCAGCTTACCGTCCAGGCTGCCCGCCAGGCCCTGGACCGGGCGGGGTTAAAACCCGAGGACATCGGACTGTGCCTGACCGCCACAGTGACCCCCGACCGGCTGACCCCCGCCCAGGCCTGCCTCATTCACCAGAAACTGGGCCTGCCGGAGGACTGCCCTGCCTTTGACCTGGGGGCGGGGTGTACCGGCTTCCTCTATGCCATGGAGACTGCCGCGGCTATGCTGCCCCGCATGAACCGGCCCTATGCCTTGCTGGTGGGAGGGGAGCTTTTAAGCCGCATTGTAGACATGGATGACCGCTCCACCTGTATCCTGTTTGGAGACGGGGCGGGCGCCGCCGTGGTGGAGGCCACCGAAGACGGCTGGTACAGCCAGCTGGGGACACGGGGAGATAAGGACATCCTGTGGGCCTGGGGGCCCGGACAGGACCGGCCCTACCTCCATATGGATGGCCAGGGCGTATTTCAGTTTGCGATCAAGACCGTCCCCGAAGTGGCAAAGCAGCTTTTGGAAAAGGCCGGCCTTCAGAAGGAGGACGTAGCCTGGTATGTGCCCCATCAGGCTAACCACCGCATTGTGGAATCGGTGGCCAAGCGGCTGAAGCTGCCTCTGGAGCGTTTTTATGAGAACATGGACCGCTACGGCAACACCTCCGCGGGCAGCATCCCCATCGCCTTGGACGAAATGGTGGAAAAGGGACTGCTTCAGAAGGGCCAGTGGGTCATGTGCCTGGGCTTTGGCGCGGGGCTGACGTGGGGAGGAGTTTTATTCAAATGGTAAAAGCGTTCCGCTTTTACCATTTGAGGAATTGCACCCAAAACGGGCCTCGATTCCTGACGGAAAAGTCGGCCCGTTTTGGGCGAGAAGTGTTTTTTCGGCGGCAGAGCCGCTGAAAAAACCGATTTAAAAATATTCCGCCGCCTGCGGGCGACGGAACTCCCTGCGGGAGGGCCCTTGATACATAGATTGACAGCCTGATGGTTAACAGGCTGAAGTGGGAGGAACACCATGAAATTAAACGAGCTTCTGGGGATCGAATTTCCCTTTATTCAGGGTGGTATGGCTAACATTGCCACCGCCGAGTTTGCCGCTGCTGTTTCCAACGCCGGGGCCCTGGGCCTCATTGGCGGGGGCGGAATGTCCCCTGAAATGTTCCGGGACAGCATCCGCCGCTGCCGCAGCCTCACCGATAAGCCCTTTGGTGTGAATATTATGCTCATGCACCCCCAGGTGGAGGAGCTGGCCGCCATTGCCGCAGAGGAGAAGGTGGCTGTGGTCACCACCGGTGCCGGTGATCCCTCCCGCTTTATCCCTGCCTGGAAAGAGGCTGGGATCAAGGTGTTTCCCGTGGTGCCTGCGGTGGCTCTGGCCAAGCTGGTGGCCAAGCGGGGCGCGGACGGCGTTATCGCCGAGGGCACCGAGAGCGGCGGCCATGTGGGCGAACTGACCACCATGGCCCTGGTGCCTCAGGTGGTGGAGGCGGTGGACATCCCCGTCATTGCCGCCGGCGGCATTGCCAGCGGCCGTCAGCTGCTGGCTGCCTATGCCCTGGGTGCCATCGGAGTTCAGGTGGGCACCTGCCTGCTGGTGAGCGAAGAGTGCCCGGTCCACGAGAACTACAAGCAGGCGGTGCTGAAGGCCACCGACCGCTCCACTGTAGTCACCGGACGCTCTGTGGATGCCCCGGTGCGCTGCCTTCGCAACCAGATGACCAACGCCTACATCGCCAAGGAGCGGGAGGGCGCTGACCGGATGGAGCTGGAGCACTTTACCCTGGGTTCCCTGCGCAAGGCTGTGTTTGACGGCGACGTAAAGACCGGCAGCGTCATGGCTGGACAGGTGGCCGGTATGCTCCATGAAATCAAGCCCCTGCGCAAAATTTTTGAAGAGCTCCAGGCCGGTTGTGAGCAGCGCCTTCGTGAGCTGGAGCAGTAAATGAGAATTGGAAAACGTGAATTGACCCTGCCCATCCTCCAGGGGGGCATGGGGGTGGGGGTCTCCATGGGAGGCCTGGCTGGAGCGGTGGCCGCCTGCGGCGGCATGGGCACCATCAGCACCGCCGACGCGGGTTACCTGGAGCCCGATTTTGAAAAGAACCCCTTTGAGGCCAACCTCCGGGCATTGAAGCAAGAGATCGGCAAGGCTAAGGAGATCGCCAAGGGGGCCGGTGTGGTGGCGGTGAACGCCATGGTGGCCACCGTCCAGTATGCCGACGCGGTGAAAGCCGCTGTGGCGGCGGGGGTGGACGCAGTGGTGTCCGGAGCTGGGCTTCCCCTGGACCTGCCCGAGCTGGTGGGAGAAAAAGCCGCCAAGGCCCCCATTGTCTCCTCTCCACGGGCGGCCAAACTCATTTTAAAGACCTGGGACCGGAAGTACCACACCACCGCCGATTTCATCGTGCTGGAGGGCAAGGATGCGGGCGGTCACCTGGGTTTTGAGGAAGAACAGCTGAAAGCTGGTTCCTGTCCCACGTTGGAGCAGCTGCTGCCCGGCGTTCTGGCCGAGGTGCGGCCCTATGAGGAAAAATACGGCCACCCTATCCCGGTGTTTGTGGCCGGAGGTGTGTATTCCGGTTCGGACATGGCCCGGTTTACCCGCCTGGGGGCGGCCGGAGTGCAGTTGGCCACCCGGTTTATCGCTACCTATGAGTGCGACGCCTCCCAGGGGTATAAAGACGTCCTTTTGCACGCCGGAGAGGAAGACCTGACCATTATCCACAGCCCGGTAGGCATGCCTGGCCGGGCGGTGCGCACGCCTTTGGTGGAGCGGCTGGAGCAGAGCCTTCGTCAGGCCCCTCAGCGCTGTTCCCGGTGCATAAAGGGCTGCGTTCCCACCCAAATCCCTTTCTGTATCACCCACGCCCTCATTGAAGCGGTAAAGGGTAACCGGGAGGAGGGGCTCTTTTTCAGCGGTTCTAATGTGGGGCGGATGAACAAGATGGTCCATGTCCGGGAATTGATGGACGAACTGATAAACGAATGGAGGGTTTCCCAATGAAACTTGCCTTTTTGTATGCCGGCCAGGGCTCCCAGCACGTGGGTATGGGCCGGGACCTGTATGAAGCTTACCCCGTGTTCCGCCAGGTGCTGGACAGTGCCCCGGTGGACTTCGACCTGAAAGGCCTGTGCTTTGACGGGCCTGAGGAGCAGCTCAATGACACTCGTTACACCCAGCCCTGCATGGTGGCCTTTGCCGCCGGGGTTACCGCTGTGCTGAAAGAGGCGGGCATTGTTCCGGAATATGCCGCCGGGCTCAGCCTGGGCGAGTATTCTGCCCTCCAGTGTGCCGGAGTGTTTGACGCCCCCACTGCCATCTCTCTGGTGGCCTTCCGGGGCCAGGCCATGGCCAGCGCGGTCCAGGGCCGCCCCTGCGGCATGGCGGCCGTGCTGGGGATGGACCGGGAGAGCCTGAAGGCCGTGTGCGGGGAAGCTTCTGATGCGGGCGTGGTGGAGTGCACCAACTTCAACTGCCCTGGACAGATCGTCATCTCCGGGGACGCCGCCGCCGTAGACAAGGCTGGAGCGCTGGCAAAGGCCGCGGGGGCTAAGCGGGTGCTCCCCCTGAAGGTGAGCGGCCCCTTCCATACTTCCCTGATGGCTCCTGCCGGAGACGCCCTGCGGGAAAAGTTTAAGAGTGTAACCTTTGGTGAGATGGAAATTCCCGTGCTCTTTAACTGCCTGGGAGATTTGAAAGGGGAGCGGGATACCATTCCCAATCTCCTGGAGCAGCAGGTCCAGTCCAGCGTCTATCTGGAGGATACCATCCGCCGCCTCCACGAGCTGGGGGTGGACACCGTGGTGGAGATCGGCCCCGGCCGGGCCCTGTCCGGCTTTGTAAAGAAGACTGCTAAGGAAATCAAGTGTTACCCGGTAGAGACGGTTTCTGAACTGGAAGCTGCCATCGCCGCCCTGAAAGGAGAATAACCCCATGAGCTTAACTGGAAAAATCGCCCTGGTCACCGGCGGAAGCCGTGGAATCGGCCGGGCTATCTGCCTGGAGTTTGCCCGCCAGGGAGCCAACGTGGCGGTCAACTACGCCGGCAACGAGAAGGCCGCCCAGGAGACTGTGGCCGAGTGTGAAGCGCTGGGGGTGAAGGCCCTGGCCATCAAGGCCGACGTGGCCGATGCCAAAGCCTGTGAGGACATGGTCAAGCAGGTGCTGGACACCTTTGGACGCATTGACATCCTGGTAAACAACGCCGGTATCACACGGGACGGCCTGACCCTCCAGATGAAGGAGGAGGACTTCGATGCCGTGCTGGACACCAACCTGAAAGGGGCCTTCTGCTGCTGCAAGGCGGTTTACCGTCCCATGATGCGCCAGCGTTATGGCCGCATCATCAACATGAGCAGCATTGTCGGCCTGCGGGGCAACCCCGGCCAGGCCAACTACTGCGCCAGCAAAGCGGGCCTCATCGGCCTGACCAAGTCCCTGGCCAAGGAGCTGGCCGGACGGAAGATCACCGTCAATGCGGTGGCCCCTGGCTTTATTGATACGGATATGACCGCCGTGCTCTCTGAGCAGGCCAAAGAGGCTATGCTCGCCACCATTCCCATGGCCCGCCTGGGCCAGGCGGAGGACGTGGCCCATGCGGTGGCCTTCTTCGCCTCGGACGAGGCTGCCTATGTCACCGGCCAGGTGCTGTGTGTGGACGGCGGCATGGCCGTTTGAGAGCAGAAAGGATGCGGATTATGGAAAAAAGACGAGTTGTCATCACCGGCATCGGCGCGGTCACCCCTGTGGGCAACACCGCTCCCGACAGCTGGCAGGCTGTGAAGGACGGCGTATGCGGCATCGCCCCCATTACCCTGTACGATCACAGCAATCAGAAGGTCTCTCTGGCCGCCGAGGTCAAGGACTTTGACCCCACTGTGGCTCTGGACAAGAAAGAGGCTAAGCGTATGGACCGCTTTACCCAGTTCGCCGTTACCGCGGCGGTGGAGGCGGTGCAGGACAGCGGCCTTAACCTGGAGCAGGAGAACACGGCCCGGTGCGGCGTGTCCGTTTCCAGCGGCATTGGCGGCATCGCTACCATCCAGTCCTCCTGTGAGGCGGGCAATGTCCGGGGGTTTGACAAGGTGTCCCCCTTCTTTATTCCCATGTCCATCACCAATCTGGCCGCCGGCCACATTGCCATCCGCCTGGGGCTGCACGGCATGTGCATCTGCCCCGTGGCCGCCTGTGCCGGCGGCAGCAACGCAGTGGGGGATGCCTTCCGCCACATCCGGGACGGCTACGCCGAGGTGATGCTCTCCGGCGGCGCCGAGGCTTCCATTACCCCCCTGGCCATGGGCGGCTTTACCTCCATGAGTGCCCTGACTACCGCAGACGATCCAAAGCGGGCTTCCATCCCCTTTGACGCAGAGCGCAGCGGCTTTGTCATGGGCGAGGGCGCGGCCATTCTGGTGCTGGAGGAGCTGGGACATGCCCAGGCACGAGGCGCCAAGATCTACGGAGAGATCGTGGGCTACGGTGCCACCTGCGATGCCTACCACATTACGGCCCCCGACCCCCACGGCACCTGGAGCGCGGAGTGTATCCGCCAGGCTCTGGAGGATGCGGGCATGGCCGCAGCTGAGGTGGACTATGTGAACGCCCACGGCACCTCAACCCCCCTCAACGACAGCGGCGAGACCGCCGCCCTCCACCAGGTCTTTGGGGAGCATGCCAAAGAGCTGATGGTCAGCTCCACCAAGTCTATGACCGGCCACCTGCTGGGAGCCAGCGGCGCGGTGGAGGCTATGTTCTCTGTGCTGGCCCTGAAGGACGGCTTTGTCCCCGCCACCATCAACTACCAGGTGCCCGATCCTGCCTGTGACCTGGACATCGTACCCAATGAGGGCCGGAAGACGGACATCAAGGTGGCCATTTCCGATTCCCTGGGCTTCGGGGGGCACAACACCTGCCTGGTCTTCAAAAAGTGGGAGGGCTAACAATGGAACTGAACATTCAGGAAATTATGGATATTCTCCCCCACCGTCCTCCTTTCCTGCTGGTGGACAAAATCACGGACTGTGAGCCGGGGGTAAAGGCCACGGGAATCAAATGTGTTACGATGAACGAGCCCTTTTTTGTGGGCCATTTCCCCGGAAAACCCATTATGCCTGGGGTGCTCATTCTGGAGGCTCTGGCCCAGACCGGAGCGGTAGCCGCCCTGTCCCTGCCGGAGAACAAGGGCAAGCTGGCCATTTTCGGCGGGGTGAAGAATGCCCGGTTCAAACAGCCGGTGCTGCCCGGAGATGTGCTGGAGCTGGAGTGCGAACTGGTGGAGCAGCACGGTCCCATCGGCTACGGTAAGGCGGTGGCCAAGGTGGAGGGTAAGATTGCCGCCCGGTGCGAGCTGACCTTTGTCATTCAGTAACGGTTGCTTCCCGCCTGTAAGTTTGTTATACTGGCTATGATAGAAGAAATTGCAGGAGGAAGCGCTATGCTGGATCAGGCTTTTAATCAAGTGTATACGAAATTTAAGCTCCATTTTTACCAGGCGGTTTTTTCCCGGTTTCAGGATCGGGAGGCCAGCCTCACCACGGTGGAGACCTTCTGCATGGAGATCATCAACGCCCTGGGCAACCCCACCATCGCGGAGTTCTCCAGCTTTGTAAATATCTCGCCCCCCAATGCCGCCTATAAGATCAACAGCCTTGTCCAGAAGGGCTATGTGAGAAAGATACAGTCCCCCGAGGACAAGCGGGAGTATCACCTGGCGGTAACCCAGAAATATATTGACTACTACAACGTGAGCTACCGCTACCTGTCCACGGTGATGGACCGGATTAAAGAGCGGTTTCCTGCCCAGGATGTGGAGAAGCTGGAGGAGATGCTCACCATCATTTCTGACGAGCTCATGCCTGAGCTGAACCAGCTTCCAGCCAAGCAATAAACGGACCGGACGCGGCGGAACCATTCCGCCGCGTCCTTTTTTTACCGCTAGTTTGTGCAAAACCGCCCTTGTATCCCCAGTGGGAATGTAGTATGCTGGAACAAATCCAATGGGACTTCCCGGACACAGAGAGGAGGGAAGAACTTGTCCCAATTTGTATCTGCCGTGATTTCTGCGGCCAATGCCCTGCGTCAGCTGCCGCTGGAGTATCCTCAGGTGTTTGCCTGGTATACCCTGATTCTGCGCTTTGTATTTCCTGCACTGGCCATCGCCATGCTGGCTAAGGTGATCCGGTCTCTCATCAACGCTTCCCCAAAGCCAGAGGTTTGGGCAGTACTTTCTCTGCCCAATGGGGCAGGGGAACCTCTTAGCCATTGGGAAAACCTCCTGGGCCGGGGAGAGAGCAATGACGTGGTACTCAATTACCCGGTGGTCTCCCGCCAGCACGCCGCCCTCATCCGGGGCGAGGAGGGGTGGACCGTGTATGACCTGGGTTCTAAAAGCGGTACCACTGTGAACGGCGCCCCAGTGGGCCCTGAGGGCGCAGCGGTGAAGCTGGGGGATGTGCTGGGATTGGGCGGAGTGGAGACCGTACTGCTCCCGGCACCCAGCCGGCAGGAGCCGGAGAAGCCGGAAGAGAAGCCGGTTTCCCCCTGGGGCTCCCTGGGGATCCTTACCCTCTTTCAGATTCTTACCGCATTCCACTTTCTGCTGCGGGGGGAGGAGCACATCCTTCTGGTTCCGGTCTGCTTTTTGTGTCTGACGGGATTGATGTGGATCTATTGTACCGGTATGGGCGCCTTGGGGCGTACCGGCTTTGAGATGGAGACCATTGCCTTTTTTCTGTCCACCCTGTCCCTGGCGGTCACCGCCTCCTCCGCACCGGGGTCGGTACCGAAGCAGCTGGCGGCCATTGTGCTGGGGATCGTCCTCTTTTTAATCCTGGGGGTCTTTCTCCGGGACCTGGAGCGGGTGAAAAAGATTCGCTGGCTCATGGCCGCCGGAGCAGTGGGACTTCTGGGGCTGTCTTTGGTGGTAGGGCAGGTGAAATATGGGGCGGCCAACTGGATCAGTATTCTGGGGATGTCCTTTCAGCCCTCGGAGCTGGCCAAAATCTGTTACATCTTTGCGGGAGCGGCCACGTTGGAGCGGCTGTTTCGCAAGCGGAACCTGGGGCTTTTCATTTTGCTTACCGGGGTGTGCATGGGCTGCTTGGCCCTGATGAGTGATTTTGGCACTGCCGCCATCTTTTTCATTACCTTTCTGGTCATTGCCTACCTGCGCTCCGGGGACTTTGCCACCCTGGCCCTCGTCTGCGGCGGGGCGGTGTTCGGGGCCTTTACCCTGGTGAGCCTGAAGCCCTATGTGCTGCGGCGCTTTGCCTCCTGGGGCCATGTGTGGGAACAGGCCTCCGCCGGGGGCTACCAACAGACCCGGACCATGTCCGCCGCCGCATCCGGGGGACTGATTGGCGTGGGACCGGGGGAGGGGTGGCTGCACCGGGTGGCCGCCGCGGATACCGACCTGGTGTTTGGCATGCTGTGTGAGGAGTGGGGGCTGGTGATTGCGGTTTTGGCCGTATTATGCATTGTGGCCCTGGCAGTGTTTGCCGTGCGCTGCTGCCGGGCGGGGCGGTCCAGTTTCTATGCCATTGCCGCCTGTGCTGCCACCAGCCTTTTGGTGTTCCAGACCATTTTGAATGTGATGGGGTCGGTGGACATTCTGCCCCTTACCGGAGTCACCTTCCCCTTTGTCTCCAACGGCGGCTCGTCCATGCTCTCTGCCTGGGGGCTGTTGGCCTTCCTCAAGGCTGCCGACACCCGGCGGGATGCCAGCTTTGCCATCCGCAAGCAAAATTTCCACGGCCCACAATGGCTGAGCGGCGCGGGAACCAAGAAGGAGGCCGGCTATGAGAAAAATTGAAAAGCGTACCCTGATCTGCCTGGCGTTAACCCTGGCGCTGGTGTTGGGATTGGGCCTGTTTGTGATCAAATTCTTTCTCTTCGGAGGAGACTGGGCATCCTTTGCCGCCAACCGGCACCTCTACAACTCCAATGGGGCTCTGGCGGTAGGCCGGGTGCTGGACCGGGACGGGGATGTGCTGTCCTGGGTGGACGAGGATGGAAACCGGCAGTATTATGCCAACGCCACGGTCCGTAAAGCTACCCTCCATGCGGTGGGGGACCCCGCCGGTTCCATCGGTACCAGCGCTTTGGTGGCCTTTGCCGATAAGCTCTCCGGCTATAATTTCCTGACTGGGGCGGATAATCCCTTCGGCCAGGGAAACGACCTCTACCTTACTTTAGATGCCCGCCTCAATTACATTGCCTATGAGGCCCTGAAGGGCCATAAGGGGGCGGTGGGCGTCTATAACTACAAGACGGGGGAGATCCTGTGTATGGTTTCTGCTCCCACCTTTGATCCGGCCGATCCCCCGGAGATTCAGGAAGGGGATGAGCGATATGAAGGAGTTTATGTCAATCGCTTCCTGTCCAGCTCCTTTACTCCGGGGTCAGTGTTCAAGACCATTACTCTTACTGCCGCTCTTGAGAACCTCCCGGATCTCTATTCCCGCACCTTTTCCTGTGATGGTTCTACCACCGTAGGGGGCGAGGAGATCACCTGCCCCTATGCCCACGGAGAAATGGACATTGCCGATGCCCTGGCCTGTTCCTGCAACGGAGTATTTGCTCAGCTGGCAGTGGATCTGGGGGAGGAGACCATGAGCCGCTATGTGGAGAAGGCGGGCATGCTGGATAGCTACTCGGTAAGCGGCATTTCCACGGCCAAAGGCAGTTATGAGCTCAGCGGGGCCTCTGTGGGCCAGCTTGGATGGTCGGGTGTGGGGCAGTATAACGACCTGGTGAACCCCTGTGCCGTGATGGTATGGATGGGGGCCATCGGAAACGGCGGCAAGGCCGCCGTGCCCTATCTGGTGCTGAAGACCGAAGGGGAATTGCCTCTGCCCGCTTTGCCCCATCTGGCCAGACATACGGGTACATTGATCAAGAAGGACACCGCCCAGCAGCTGGCTGATATGATGGCCAACAACGTGGTGGTGAATTACGGTGCAAATCGCTTTCCCAATATGGACGTGTGCGCCAAGTCGGGCACGGCCGAGGTGGGAGGGGGCAAGCAGCCCAGTGCATGGTTTGCGGGGTTTCTTCGCAATGAGGACGCCCCCTATGCCTTTTCCGTAGTAGTGGAGGAGGGAGGGGACGGTTCCGTCTCTGCCGGAGGCGTGGCTGCCCAGGTGTTGGATGCCCTGGTCAACGGATATTAAAAAAGCGCCTGCCGAAGCAGGCGCTTTTTTTAAGATAAAAAGGGAGAGTGCAGCAAAACAAAAAAGACATCTGCAAAAAGCAGATGTCTTTTTCTTTGTCAGGTGGCTTCAATCCGGATATTTTGCCTTGGAATCCTTGCACCGCAACGGCTTGCAAATTTCCGGAAAAAAATACTCGCAATTTTTTTGAGGTACTACTGACGCTATTCGAACCCCCGGCCGAATTTAACGCAGATATTACTCGTCCAGCTTTTGGAACTCATCCAGCCGCAATTCTCGCTTCAGTTCTTCTTCTGTCGGCAGATAGGTGAAATATTTGGATGCGAAAATCTGGTGATTATCCTCCGGTAAAGTGTACTTTACAACAGCATCACTTTTATCGGCACAGAGGACAATGCCAATCGGCGGTGTGTCCCCTTCGTTCATCAACTCACGAGTATAGTAGTTGACGTACATCTGCATCTGACCGAGATCCTGATGCGTAAGCTGACCCATCTTCAGATCGATTAGCACAAAGCACTTGAGGATATAATTGTAAAACACAAGGTCGATGAAAAAGTTCTGACCATCCAGCGTAAACTTTTTCTGTCGGGCTACGAAGGAGAAGCCTCGTCCCAGCTCCAGCAGGAAGTGTTGCAGGTGATCAATCAATGCCTGCTCCAATTCTCCCTCATACACATGCGTATCCGGTTGGATTTGCAGGAACTCCATTACATAGGGGTCTTTGATGATTTTTTCATATTCCGGTTTCGGCTCCGTTGTTTGTATCTCAGCAGCAACAAGTGATTTATCCTGGCTTGCCAAGATGCGCTGATAGTACATCGTGTGGATCTGCCGTTCAAGCTGCCGGACGCTCCATGCAGATTTCGCGCATTCTTCCGCATAGAAAGCTCTTTCTTTCTCATTAGGAACCCGCATCAGTAGTCGATAGTGCGACCAGCTCAATTCAGGACACAGTGTGTCTCGAATTGGATATGCGCAGTAGAACTGGCGCATTTTTCGCAAATTTGACTCGTCAAATCCTTTCCCAAATTCCGCTGTCAGATGTGCGGACAGGTACTGCAGCAGCTTTTTGCCATATCCTGCGCGGTCATTTTCTCCGCAGGCTTTGTAGATCTGCTCGCCGATTTCCCAATAGGCCGTCACCATTGCGGAGTTTACTGCTGTGCACAAACTGCGCTGTGCAGACACAATGGAATGGCGGATTGAATGATAGGTTTGCTCTGTTGTATAGTTCGTTTGAAGCTCGTTATCCATTCTGTTCACCTCGCTCCTGCAATAATTCTCTCAGAAGTCCTTGGCATCCTTCCAAAACATCCTGCCAGGTTGCCTCGAAGTCCTCGGTGTACCACGGGTCGGCAACATCGTGGGGATGGTCGGTGTAGTCCATCAGGAGGTGCAGTTTTCCGGCAAAATCGCCGCCGCAGATGCAGTGCATATTCCGCAGGTTTGCGCTGTCCATGCCAATCAGCAGGTCGTACTTGTCGTAATCCTGATTGGTGAGCTGCCGTGCCGCATGACCGCCGCAGGAGATCCCGTGCTCCGCCAGCTTGCGCCGCGCCGGAGGATAGACCGGATTGCCAATCTCCTCCCGGCTGGTCGCCGCCGACTCGATATGGAACTGTGAGGCAAGTCCTGCCTTCCTGACCAAATCCTTCATCACGAACTCGGCCATTGGGCTGCGGCAAATATTGCCGTGACACACAAAGAGTATCTTTTTCATCGCTCTCGCTCTCCTGAAACACTTCTTTTTCCTCAGTATAGCAGGAAAGCGCCTGTTCGTCGAGAGAAGAATGCAGCCACGCCTGAGA
Source organism: Lawsonibacter sp. LCP25S3_E2 (assembly GCF_052117285.1). Taxonomy (NCBI): domain Bacteria; kingdom Bacillati; phylum Bacillota; class Clostridia; order Eubacteriales; family Oscillospiraceae; genus Lawsonibacter; species Lawsonibacter sp. LCP25S3_E2. Next base: position 9,658 of record NZ_JBQKJL010000003.1, on the reverse strand, counting down.
TTCTATGGAGGCCAGCAGTTTTGCTTTCTTCCAGCCGAAGCGCAGCACGGCTCTGATGTACCACGCCCGTTCTTCGCTGCTGCCGCATCTCTCTAAAATCGCCACATTCTGCGTCCAGCCGAGGTTCATTGCCAGCCGCATGATCTCAGGGGATTTCTCGTAGGCTGCGTAAAACGCCCGCATACGGCGCAGGTTGCGGGGAGAAAAGCCATCAGCCGCAGGATAGACCGCTCGCAGATGTTCAGAGGCTACAACAGCCGCGCCTTTCTCTGCTTTGCTGCTGACCAGCCGACCAATCTCGCAGTACAAATTCATCTGTGAAAGCTGCTCAGCCATAAGTCTGTCCAGTTCGGAAAATAGGATGCTGTAATCTGTAGGCTTGCGGATATTCATGGGCTTTCTCCTTTCTGGCGTTGTGTGCCTGTTCTGTAAAGTAGAAGCAGCGGAATGGCAATGCCATCCCGCTGCCGTTTCAATTTTAAGGGGTTACTTTTCATCCAGAGGGTTCGGTCGGTATCCGTCCATCAGAGTATCGTTCTCGATGATGAAGGGCCGCGTCGTATCCTGGCCCCATGAGGTATCGTATTTCTCCATCAGGTAGTCACTCAGCTCCGTGCGGTTTTGGAGCTTCACTAAACGGTATGGTTCCTGGAACGCCACCTTTTCGATGAAGTACAGTGAACCGTCCTCCACAGGCAGCAGCACGCCGACATGACCAATGAAGAGCGTATTGTCCTCATCCGAGAATTTATCGTGGAAGACAACCGAGATCATGCTTGCCCTGCTGTCTGCAAACGCGATACCACGGGCTGCCCAGTCCTCCTGAAGCGCTTTGACCTGCGCTTCGACCTCTGTGCTGTCCGCGGCGTTCACCGGTGCAAACAGCGCACAGAATTTGGAGATGCTGTCACCGCAGAGCGCGTCAGGATCGGCGTCGACTGTCTCTAAATCGGTAAAGAGCGAGTCCTCGCCCTGTACCTCCGGCTGGTCGGCTCCTGCTGTGATGAATTCGCTGAACAGGCCAAATGCTGTAATGCGGCAGTTATAACCGGGAAAGCTGCCGTTTGCCGCCGTCCATTCATCCTGCATTTCATAGGGATCGTACTTGGTGTCGGTCGGCGCAGCACTCTCGAAGCCATCGGTCAGCCACTCGCTCTTGACACTGGCGTTAAACTGTTCCACCCGATCCATTAGAGCGGTGATGCGGAATTCTTCGATTCCCGCATCCGAGAGAAGCTGTGAAAGCTGTTTGCGGGAATCATCATCGGTCAGGTTGGAGTATTCCACCGTCTCCAGCGCGGGCTGCTCTGTGGTCGGTTTTTCCCGCTTGCCACAGCCGGTAGCCGCGGCAAAGAGCATAAGGGTGCATAGCGCAAGCGCCGCGGCTCGAATTTGTTTTTTCATAGAGTCACCTTTCTGCAAATCTTGTAGATATTCGTCTTACTGCCTAAGCCAAGCATTTAGTATGATAGCACGTCGGCAGAGAAAGTCTACAGGAACTTGAAGGAAAGCGGTTTTGCTCTTACACCGCAATGACGCTCGTTACCGGCAGCCTCTTCAACCGAATGCCATGATCACGCTCGAGTTCTTCTAAAAATTCATCGATTTTAGGGTCGCCTACTATATGACCTTTATACCTCGCCCTCATGCACTTGCGAACGGTTTCCTTTTCTTCCTCTGACAATGTATCATAGAAAAAGAAGATGTCTCCTTGAATGCTGAATTCCATTAACGTATCCATATCTCTATTCGCTCCTGTTCTTTTGTTGCTTCCAGTATATCAGGCCACGGATCTACAGTCTATCAAAAGGAAGCATCGAAAGCATTCTTCTACTTTTCCAACAGATCCGCTCAACTTGCAAGCCGTTACTCGGTTTTTCTACTCTGCTGCAAAGCCGCAAAGGAAAAAGCGGCGCTGCACCGCTCTTTCCTTTACTGCCTTTTCCACCAGATCTTAGCAGATCTGCACGATCTGCTCCCACAGCAGGATGTGCTTTTCATCAACGGCTTTGTTGTCATGATAGTGGCCGAACAGCCAGTAGTGATATTTTGCTCTCTTTTGTACATCTTGTAGGAAGTCCGTGAGTCGGTCCGCCTCGTTGTGGCGGCTCCCCATGAGGGCGATGCTGGTGGGAGCGCAGTGGGTGATGATGTAGTCCACCGCCCAGCCGACCGCGTCGAGGTTTCGCCGCGCTTCGGCATATTCCTCATCGGAGGGCAGTTCCTGCGCCCACCACGAGATATGGTTGATGCGGTACCTCGCTCTGGGCTTGCGCTGGAGCGTCATGAGCCTTCGCTCAAAATCCGAGGCATCCGGCTCCAGAATCCCATCCTCAATATCGTGGCTTTTTGCGCCGCCCATGGTGAAGAAGCGGTAACTCTCCAGCTCGAAGATCTGACCGCGCATCAGGTGCAGAACATGGGGACGAATACGGTGTACCTTACCGCCGTGCCACTCCACCACTGGATATCGTTCCAGCGCGTCATAGTTTTCATGGTTGCCGCAGACGAATACCAGCGTGAAGGGCAGGCGTTCCAGCCAGTCCAGCGTTTCATCGTCGCGGCTATCGCCAAACCACACGCCGCCGAAGTCTCCTGCGATGATGACCACATCGTTCTTCGTCATCCCAGCTTGCTCCGGGAAGTATTCCGGCTGGAAGCGCCGGAAGTTTCCGTGGGTATCTCCGGTCACATAGATCATGCAAATTTCCTCCTCTTAGGTTGGTCTACGGTCTGTTCGATTTCTACGCCGTTGCGGAAGGTGACCTTGATGCGGTTGTCCGCCAGAACGGTGACCTTTTCCAGCATCTGATAGACTACGCCATCGTCCCACTCTGTAATTCCCATGGTCACCGCGGTCATTGCCGAGGCTGCCGCATGGATACGGCGGCTGATCTGCTCCTGCTCCTGCCGGATACTGAGGATAGCGGCCTTTCGGCGCTTCAGTTCCTCCATTGTGGTGGAGATGGCACGGAAACGCTCGGCGTATTCGTCCGCGTCACCATTTGCCGCCTCTGCCAGAAGCGTATCAAATTGCTTGCCCAACTCCGTGACCGCTCGGTCAATGTCTCCGAGGCTCATGCCCTCACCGGGGACCGGAGCCAATTCCTGCTCCATCGCATCCACAAGCTGGTCCGCCAGCACCTTGCGCCCCGACATGGAGGCGTTGATGGCTGCCAGCGCCGCCTGCTGGAGCGGCAATTCGTCCAGCGTTGGAGATTCTTTGCAGTATTTCTTCCCATAATCCAATCGGCTGCTGCAGCGCCATACGGCACGTTTCTCACCGTGCTGTGTCCACACCACTCTGCGGTATGCTGTGCCACACTCGCCGCAGAACAGCAGACCACTGAGCGCGTACTTGCCGCTGTAGCGGCTCATGCCTGTGGGGGCGCTCTTTTTCGTGCCGCCGGTCTGAGCCCGACGCCGCGCCAATTCCATCTGCACAGCATCGAACCGTTCTCGCGGGATGATGGCCTCATGGTGGTTCTGGATCAAATACATAGGCAGCTGTCCGGTATTTCGGATGACCTGCTTGCTGATGCAGTCTCGAATGAAGGTCTTCTGGAGCAGGACGTCACCGCAGTATTTTTCATCAGAGAGGATCGTCCGCAGGTTGGAGGTTGTCCATTCCGTCGTTCCTGCCGCATTCTTAAAGCCTCCTGTTTCCAAGGTTTCCTTGATATTGCGCAGCGTTTGACCGGATAGGTACAGCTCGTAAATCTTTCGAACAGTCTCCGCCTGCTCTGCGTTGACCACCATCTCTCCGTCAGGCCCTTTTTCGTACCCCAGCAGGGTCTTATACTGGATGTTTGCCTTTCCCGTCCGCATCGCCTGATGCTTGCCCCACTTGACGCGGGAGGATATATCGGATGATTGATACTTCATCCTCCTGAATCTCCAAATGATCTTTGACGAGCCGATAGCCATAAGGCGCTTTGCAGGTGGAAAATCTTCCCTTGCTCATTCGGACTTTGTAACTCCACCGTACCCGCTCGGAGATGGCCTCGCTTTCACGCTGGGCCAGCGCCGCGAACATGGCGATAAGGACTTCGCCGGATACCTGCGCTGTGTCGATGTTCTGCTCCTCGAAGTAGACGCTGACGCCCAGCGCAGCCAGTTCTCGAACCGCTTCCAAGCTCTCCTTGGCGTTGCGGGCAAAGCGTGAGGATGACTTCACAAGGATACGGTCGATGCGCCCTTTCCGGCAGTCCTCCATCATCCGCAGAAAGTCATCCCGCTTGTCTATGGACGTGCCGGTGATGCCCTGGTCGGCGTATATGTCCGCCAGCTCCCAATCGGGGTTATCTGTGATGAGCTTGGAGTAGTAGGCATTCTGCGCGGCGAAGGAGTGCTTCTGATCCTCGGAGTTGGAGCTGACGCGGGCGTATGCCGCCACGCGGAGCTTTCTGGTGTTTTCCTGACTTGCTGCAGGAATCGTAATGACCCGCGGAGCCATGGCCAGAGAGCCGTTGGTTTTCTCCTTGCCGCTCATTTGTTGCCACCTCCTTTTTCAGCAACACACAATACCATGAAGCATCCGGAATAGCTATACCTAAAAGCGAAGAAATCAAAGAGAAATAATGATGTCCGCGCCAAGCTGTACCATCAGTCGCGCGGCGATCTTTTTAGCCTCGCTGCCGCTGACCAGTCCCTGCTCCCGCAGACCGCGGAGCAGGGTGACGATGCCGAGATAATCTGCGTTTGGATTCATTCGAAATCCTCCTCTTTCTTTGATTTAATTTGAATGATAATGAAAACTCCCAAGCCCAGTTCAAATTCAAATGGGTTTGGGAGTTTTCGTTATGGTATTTTTACGGGATGATCTCGATGCTGAAAACATCCGCGATGGGTATACACTGCCGGTCCGCCATCTGGATCACGCCGTTGACCGCGTCGATCCGCTTGACCGATCCGGTGACAGTTTGGTAGCTGCCTCCGTCCTTTCGCTCATCCGGCACAAAGTAGGTGATGGACGCAGTGGGCCTGCCGGGAAGCAGCTCCTGGAGACGCTGCAATTCCGCGTCCACTCGCGCCATTTCGTATTCGTCCAGTTCGACACGGCGGTCCGTCAGCCGCCCGGTTTCCGCAATGGCGGCGCTGTGACCAGTCAAAGCGGCAAAGGGTGAAAACTGCGCCGCACGGTCATAGAGAGACATCCGCGGATGTTTTGGCGAATCCGGATGGGGCAAATGGATAATGTCTTCATATTTTCTGCTCAAGCCCTATGCCCTCCAATCTGCTTATTCCGTTCTTTGGCGGTGGCGCCATCCAGATAGCTTCCGCCATTCAAAATAGCATTCTTGCCGAACTTCTTTTTAATGTCGAGCATGGCTTCCTGAATTTTGCGCTCCCGCTCCAACTGAGCCGATTCCTCCTGCAGTCGTTGCTCCTGTACCTCGATATTATCGAACAGGTTAAACTGCACCGGAGCTTCCGGCTCCTGCTGTGCCGTATCTTCGCCCACCAGCCGATTAGCTGTGATGGTAAGCCTGCGGATAGACAGCCTCGGGTTGACTTTTGCATTATAAACGCCAAGAACAGCGTCTGTGATGTTCCGAGCCGAAGATGTCTTTCTCGGCAGGTTTGCTGTTCCGTGGGTGTGCTTGGGGATCTTTCTGCCATAGCGGTCTGTCACAATCTCGCCGTGATAGCTGCCGCCTGCTGTGTTTTCAATGTCATACCCCACAGTCAGGGTCACCTGATCCGTCACCAGCTTCTTTTCCAGCAGATCCAACGCGACAGATTCCGCCATTTCCCGCACCACCAGCCGAGCTTTCTCAAAGGAATAGGGGCATTGCAAGACCTGTCCGGAGCAGATGCTGTTCGTTTCCGGCCGGTATGCCTTGATATCCTGCATTCGGCACGGCTCCCAGCCCCATGCGTGGTCGATGAGGAGTTCAGCGTTGATGCCGAACATCCGATAGAGCAGTTCTTCATTATAGTATTCGTTCGGCTTGCCGATAGAGCACCTTGCAACATCCCCCATGGTGTAGATGCCGATGGCTTCCAGCTTCTTTGCATAGCCGCGCCCAACACGCCAGAAATCCGTCAGCGGACGGTGCGCCCAGAGCTGCCTGCGGTAGCTCATTTCGTCAAGCTCCGCGATGCGGACGCCATCTTTGTCTGGCTGGACGTGCTTCGCCATAATGTCCATAGCGACCTTGCAGAGATAGAGATTGCTGCCGATGCCCGCCGTGGCTGTGATGCCTGTGGTATGCAGGACGTCCGAGATCATAACCTTTGCCAACTCACGGGCGGTCATGTGGTAAGTTTGCAGATAGTTCGTCACATCCATCATCACCTCGTCGATGGAATAGACATGGATGTCCTCCGGGGCGATGTATTTCAGGTATACGTTGTAGACCTGAGTGCTGACCTGGATGTATTTTGCCATTCGAGGAGGGGCAATGAGATAATCTACCTCTCTGGATGGATCAGCCGCCAGTTCATTGGCGTTGAAGCTCTTTTCGGAAAGGCAGCCAGCTTTGCGCCGCCGTTCCGCGTTGATTTCCTTGACACGCTCCACCACTTCAAAAAGCCTCGCTCTGCCGGAGATGCCGTATGCCTTTAGGGAGGGGGACACGGCAAGGCAGATGGTTTTCTCCGTCCGGCTGGCGTCAGCCACCACCAGATTGGTGGTCAGAGGATCAAGCCCGCGCTCCATGCATTCCACGGAGGCGTAGAAAGATTTCAGGTCAATGGCGATATATGTCCGTCCGCTCTGCTGCATAGCGCGCCTCCTCATCCTTAGTGTCTATCAGTATATCATGCCACCGCAAATCGAACAACTGTTTGTGACAAACTTTTGAGAGGAAACTTGTGAAAACAGCCCATTTTCAAAACAAGGGCACCGTGTTACAATGATGCATGTTTGCGGAATGAGAGGGAAAACATGTTCTATACAACGGAAGAAGCCGCCATCGTCTGCGGCTTTCTGAACTTATATCTGGATCGGGCCAGCGTGGATGTCTCTGTGCGGAGACGCAACGCGGCATTCCAGCTTGGCGCTGCAACGGAAACGCTGCAGCCAGAGGACTACCGATGGGCGGAGAAAGTTCTCCACTTCCTTAAGCCCTGTTGGTGGCAACTGCATGAGGATCATCGAGCCTTGGAAAATGCGCTTTTGAAAACACATCTTTTAGCTCAGAAATAAAAACAGAGGGCCGCTCCTGTCTTGGTTGGAAGCATATTGCTATACCCGGATATGGAGCGGCCCTCATTATATTTTTTAAAGTTCTTTTGCTCAGTCCTATTCGACACTACTTCCCGGACTGTCGGGCGGTTGAACGAACCGGCGCCTGGCAGCGCCCATCGGGAATCTAACCCCTCAGAGGATCTCTCCGAGCTGCCCCCATTGCTTGCGGCTGTGGCTGGACAGAATGTACCATTATAGGCTGACGGGATCATTGCGAGACAGGCTGCCATGCCCGCTTTTGGCTGAATGAGTTTCGCTCTGCACCTTATTGGCCGTTCATTGACATCGGAGTAATTCCGATGCAGGTGGTCTTCGCGCATCCGCCGCATCGCTGTTCCCCCTCGCCGGGGGACCGTCAACTGACGTTATTCGTCACCGGATATTCAGTTTTCAATGTTCACAAGAAGATTCTTTTCTTCTCGTATGTATACGGGAAAAAACTGGCATCTTAACAACCCTGCTCATCCAAATTATTTTTAATTTTTTTCAGGATGCGCTTTTTCCGCACATGAATGGCCTGCTGAGAGACCCCAAGCATCTGTGCGCATTCCTTTTCGGAGCGGTTTTTGAAGTAAAGCTCGTAGATCAGCTCATAATCCTTCGGCGGGAGCAGATCCAGAATATTACGCAGGGACTGGCGCACCATCTCCTCAATTGCCTGATTTTCAGGGGTGTTGTCATAATCAATAAATTCACGGAACCGCTCGTATGCGCTGGATCTTGAAGATGGCCTTGCTGCCTTTACCGGAGAACACACGCCTCTGCTCAACGAAGTGGGGGCGGAAAAGGTCCGTGCTTACCGAGAGGATCTGATCGCTACCGGTAAATACAATCCCATGCCAACGCCCATGAATACGATCCGCTATATCGATAAGCCCGTCAGCAATCTCAGAGTCTCAGCCGGTACAGGCAGTTTCTTGGATGAGGACAACTTTGAGATGGTCAGTTTTCCGGAAAACGCGGTCCCGGCGGAAGCGGATTTTGGCGTTAGAGTATCCGGCAACAGTATGGAGCCGGTCTACCATGACGGGCAGATCGTCTGGGTGGAGCGGTGCGAGACGCTCTCGATAGGCCAGGTCGGTGTGTTCGTCTATGACGGTGAGGGCTATTTGAAATCCTATGGGGAGCGTGAGCCTGACGAGAGCGACCGTGACGCATTTACGGACAGCTACGGAAGGCTCCACATGCAGCCGGTTCTGATTTCGTATAACAAAGACTATTCTGATAGGATCATTAGCCCGGAACGAGGATTTCGAGTCATTGGGCGTGTGCTGTAAGAAACTTTGAAAATTAAAATGCTGAGAGGCGGGGATTTGATGAACACGATTGCAATAGTGAGAGAGTTGGCAGATGAGCGGGGTCTTACGTTTTTTAAGCTGTCTCAGATATGCGATGTATCTCATTCGACCCTGAAAAACAGCGAACGCCGCGGCGGACAATTATCTGTCGACACAATTGAGCGGATCTGCGATGGGTTGGGCATTACCATGTCGGAGTTCTTTGCGAGGAAAGGTTAATACGCGAGAAAAGGTTAATACGAACACAGCCTTGCCAATTTGCCTTGAATTCGATATAATTACTTCATATCAAAGGCAAGCACAATGTGCTATGAGGAGAAATTACTATGAATAAGGCCGAATTGATTGCCACCATGATTGAGACCAGTGGCCTCTCTAAGAGGGATTGCGATGCTGCTCTGTCTGCGTTCATCACCACTATTGAGGGTGCTTTGAAGTCTGGCGATAAGGTGCAGTTAGTTGGCTTCGGCTCTTTTGAGGTCAGAGAACGCGCTGCACGTATCGGGCGCAATCCCCGTACCATGGAAACTGTGGAGATTCCCGCATCCAAGGTTCCTGTCTTCAAGGCGAGTCTGGCATTCAAGGACGCAATCCAGTAATTACAAAACACGGCCTGGGCTTTTGCCCCAGGCCGTGTTTTCAATATGTGAAACGATTATCCGCAAAGATGGCAATTATATTTTATTGATTTGATAGACGGAAATCTTCTTATAAGCCCGCGCAAGTGTTTATAAAACCTTGCGAAAATGGCTTAAAATCAAGGTTTTCCGCGTATCGTCATTTATCTTGCCGTATCTCCGTATAAGATGATTTTGTAAGACCGGGCACCATTTTGGCACCACAGATTATAGGAGGACGACATGAAAAACGTACTTTTAGACAAGGGTATTATACTCCCGTCCGGCGAAATCAGCAAGGATAAGGTAAACCTTGTAACCGAAGCAATCACGCAGCCATTCGCAGAAATGGTATGGGTAACGACAGGCGGCGACATGGAAACCGTAAACCGCTTGACCGACGTACTTGTTACCATGAACACCCCCGCCGACCGGGGCAATGTCACTTAGTTAGCAAGTAAGGAACCTCACAAAGGCAGCACACAGCAAAGCGAAAGCAAGCTGTGTGCTGTCTTTTGCGACATTAGGGCATGACAACAAAGCGGATC